>JANNAY010000662.1:0-3026 GCA_031384945.1 Deltaproteobacteria bacterium | reverse complement strand
CATCAAGTGCCCGACGACGCCCCAGCCGCGCTCGACGGGCTCGGTCAGGTCGGCGGTGGCCTCGACGACGTCGTCATAGTGAGGGGCCGACAGCCCCGACAGCCGCGCCTCGAGCTTCGTCTGTCCTTCGTCGAGTGCTTTGAGCAGCGCGTCGACCGCGGGCACCACCTGATCGGCGGTGATCTTCGAGAACGGCGGCAGGTTGCCGGTGGCTTCGGGATGAAGGGCGAAGTCGAGCAGGGCGTTCATGGTCAATAGATGAGCCATTCCCCGTCGTCGTTGCAAGCACCGGTTAGGCGCCAGCGCGCCCACGTCTGTCGGATTTGACTGCGGCGCAGTACACCCAACCCAAGGGGAATCGATGAAACCACAGCTCGCACTTCTGCTTGTGCTCGCGGCGTGTCCGGCGCCCGATCCGCAGCCGTCGCCGTCGTCAGCGACGCCAACGCCGACGCCACCGTTCGCGACCATTGGCGAGCGTCTGCCGAAAGACGCCGACGGCAACACCCCCATCGGGACCGTCGGCAACGAGGTCGTCAAGCTCGGTCCCGTGACCAAAGACCCCGTCTATGCAGCGGCGCGCTGCACCGACCTCATCGGTCACTGCGAGCTGGTCGGCCACCGCGCGACGGCCGACTGCATGGCCACCGCTCGACGCTGTGCCACCGCCGAACCGTGGAACGAAGAGCCTGCGTGCTGCCCGGGCGCCTGCATCGACGAATACGCACGCCTGACTGCCGCGGGCGACGGCGACGCTGACGCAAAGGTGCTTGGCACCACGCACCCCTGCTTCCCTGGCCTGCTCGCCGCCTACTGCGCCGCCGGCGGCAAGCCGCCGGACGGCTGCCCATGAAGTGGATCGTCGTATTCTTGGCCGCGCTTGCAGCACCGGCGGCGCTGTCGTGGGACTCCGGCTGCAAGAACGTCGATGGCGAGGCGTGCAGCAGCCTCGAGGCGGCGCGCCTTCCGTGGGAGAACGAAGAGCACGCGCGGCTGTGGCTCGAGACCCGGGCACTCGCCGGATTGCCCGCCAGCGTCGACGCCGACTTTCGCCTGCGGTCGTACGTCAGCGGTGACAACGTCGACGCTACGGTCTCACTGTCGCCCGCGCCGTACGACGCCGCCTTCGCTGTCGTAGAGCGGGACGTCACCGTGGCGCAGTTTGCGATGCTCCCCGATTTTTCGTTCGCGCTTTGGGACTGGGCCTCCGGCAACGAAGGCTGCCCGCCCGCGGGCACGTCTGGGGGACCAGAACTCTGCCACCTCTTCGAAGGGCACCTCAGCTGGCTCAATGCCAGCCACTTTTTGCCAATGGCCGGCGATGCCTTCGTTGAAGCGCATACACGCGCTCTGGGTCGAGCGCGCGCCTGCGCGGCGATCGCCGACGCCGTCGGCTCTGACGCTAGCTTCCACGCTGTCGAACTCAAGGCATGCGATCGCGAGGCCCTCGCGATCGAGGCAATGGCGCAGCACTACCTGCAAGACGCATGGAGCGTTGGTCACATGTGGCAGCGATGGGGTGCCGCCGACGTCGACGCCTTCCTCGCCGCGCGCGGCGACGTCGACCTCGAAACCCTCGCTCTCACTGTCGGCAAGATCGCGGGCATCTTGCATGGCGCTAAGGGGGTCGACGGCATTGACGATGCACTCTGCGCCCCGGGCGTCGGCATCGAATTCGTCCTCGACGGCGCTGCAGTTCCGGGCGCGGGCGACCTCTTCCTCGATGCCGTCGATCGCAGCGGGCTCTTCGAGGCGCAGAGCCAGCGCATGCTCTCGTGCCTCGCCAGCGCCCAGCGCGAAGTTTACGAGGCCGGCGCGGGCAGCCTTGGACCGCTCGAGCCGGCGGCCGACGGCCTCGACGTCCTTGACCCAGCCTCGGCGGCGTGCCTTGGCCAGCGGGCGACCAACCGCGCGATCTTCCTCGCTGCGGGCATCGATCTCGCCGACGACTTCGCGATCAATGACGTCGAGCGAGCCACGCTCGACGCGCTGCTCGTCTCGGCGGGTGTGGACCCAGCCGCTGTCGATGGGCGCTTTGTCCCGTTGACCGCCGAGGCGCTCGGCCGCGTCCTGGTCGACGATTTCGGACTGCGCCTCCGTTTCGCCGAAGACATGCGGTTGGCCCGCCGCACGCTCGATCGCGGCGGACGCACACCTGAAGCGACCACTCTCGCAGACGGAGGCCTTGGTCCCTTGCTCGGCATGCAACCGAACGGCGCGTACGACATCGGGGCGGCGAACTACTTTGACCCGCCGCTCCCGTGGACCCCAACCGCGATCAGCGAACCGCTAACGCCCACTATCGAGAATGCCGCCAACATCCTGCCTCGCGTCTTCCTCGACGCCCACGCCGACGACTGGTGCGATGCCATCGATGCCGCCAGCAACGACGAGCTGTCACTCGCGCACTTGAGCGATCGGTGCATCGAGCTCACCACGGCTGCGGATGGAGGTTCGGCAGAGGCTGTCGACTTGGCCTCCGTCGCCTGCGGCGCGTGCGCGGACTTGGCGCGTTGGTTTGTCTTCTCCATCGACAGCGACGATCCGAAGCTGGCTGCGCTTCCACTCTGCAGCGTGTTGGCCGGTGCAGCGGCGCATGACGTTCACGCCGATGATGGCGACGACCGAAACACCCTGGCGCTGCGCTTCTGCCACACGGCGCCCGACCGCTGCACCGGGTCGTGCGGGCTGACCGAGTCCGAAGAGGTCACCTGCGCACCAAACGCGAGCAGCTGCGTTGGCGATTTTCTCGGCGCCTGCGAGTGCAACGGTTGCCGCAGCGACGGTTGTTCGACGTTGGCCAACGGTGACATCGCCTGCAGCTGCGGCCCGAATTTCTAGCTCGCTACGGTTCCGAACCGGTTTCTGGCCTTCGGCCCGGCCCCTCGGGATCCTGCGGCATGGCGAAGCCCGTGAAGCCGTCGTCGAAGTGGTCGAAGTCGTCGAAGTCGTCGAAGTCGTCGAAGTCGTCGAAGTCGTCGAAGTCGTCGAAGTCGTCGAAGTCGTCGAAGTCGTCGAAGTCGTCG
>JANNAY010001199.1:0-7090 GCA_031384945.1 Deltaproteobacteria bacterium | reverse complement strand
GCGGGTCAAAAAGGCCCGCGCGAGCTCGCACGTGTGAACATCGGTGTCGACGATCAATATTCTCGACAGATGATGACCCTCTCGATTAACAAGTATGCAATCACACCGAAAAGTGGCCGTCAACAAGTGCGTACCTGTCCGGCGAATCGCGACAAACGTGTCGTGGGTGATGCCAATACCGCACACCGGTCGTGCGCGCTCCTCGACGATGGGGGCAAGATGCTGCCGCGGCTGCGTGACCCATGGGATGCGCAATACCAGCGTTACATTGTGCAGGACTTCGCAAACAATGAGATGTCATTCTCGTCAGATCAGCCACATCGATGGGTGAAACTAGATCGCTGTGCAAGAAAGCCAGCGCGCTCAGCGCGAGATGCTAAGTCGCGGTGGCCGCTTCAGCCGTGCGCCCAAACGACCATGCCGTCGTGCCGCTGCTTCCTTTTTGCTCAGGTGCCCCATGGTCGTTGCCCGAAGTCTTGTGCTGTTGATCGACGACGAGGCCGACGCCGCCGCGCTGCACCAGGCGGCGCTCGAGCGGGGGGGCCATGACGTTCGCGTGTGCACGTCGCCGCTTGAAGCGCTGCGACAGCTCGACGGCGTCAGCGTCGTCATCACCGACCTGGTCATGGACGAGCTCGACGGGCTCACGCTGTGCGAGCAGCTGCGCAACGAGCGACCCGAGCTGCCGGTGATCGTCTTGACCGGCGCCGGCGCCGTCGACGCTGCCGTCGGCGCGATCCGCGCGGGCGCTTACGACTTCTTGACCAAGCCTGTCGACCCGCTGTTGCTGTTGGCGGTGACCCAGCGCGCTCTCGAGCGGGTGAGCCTGAAGCGTGAGGTAACGACGCTGCGCGAGGCCGCAGCGACGACGCCGCTGCATGGCATCCTCGGCCACAGCCAGGCCACCCAGCGCATGCTCGACCTGATCAACCGGCTCGCGCCGACGTCAGCCTCGGTGCTCGTCGTCGGCGAGACGGGCACGGGCAAAGAGCTCGTCGCCCGCGCCCTGCACCAGGCCAGCCCGAGAAAGAATGGACCGTTCGTCGCCATCAACTGCGCCGCCGTCGCGCCGACGCTGCTCGAGAGCGAGCTCTTCGGTCACGCCAAGGGCGCGTACACCGACGCCAAGACGTCGCGCACCGGACTGTTCAGCAAAGCCAACGAAGGCACCCTGTTTCTCGACGAGATCGGCGAGATGTCGGCCGAGATGCAGGCCAAGCTCTTGCGCGCGCTGCAAGAGCGCAAGGTGCGCCCCGTCGGCAGCGACACCGAGGTCGCCTTCGACGTCCGCATCGTCTCGGCGACGCACCGTGACCTTGACGCCGCCGTCGAAGCGGGCACGTTCCGCCAAGATCTTTTCTATCGCATCAACGTCGTCACCATCGAGGTGCCGGCGCTGCGCGAGCGCGGCCACGATGTGCTCGAGCTGGCCGAGCACGCGCTGCGCGCCTCATCACAGCGCAACGCACGCGCGGTGCCGCCGCGCATGTCGTCGTCGGTGGCGGCGGCGCTGCTGGCGTATCCGTGGCCTGGCAACATCCGTGAGCTCGAGAACTGCATCGAGCGGGCGACGTCGTTGGCGCGCTTCGACGAGCTGATGCTCGACGACCTGCCGCCGCAGATCGGCAACCACCAGCGCGAGAGCTTCAAGGTCAGCGCTGACGAGCCGTCAGAGATCATCACGGTCGCCGAGCTGCAGCAGCGCTACACGGCTCGCGTGCTCAAGCTGTTGAACGGCAACAAGAGCCGCGCCGCCAAGCTCCTCGGCCTCGATCGCCGCACGCTGTACCGCCGCCTCGAGATCGACGGCCCTGACGACGCCACGGCGCTGCCGGCGCAGGCCGAATCGAACGGCGGGTGACTGGGCGAGCCCTTCTCGGGTGGGGGTTGACGGGCGCGTGATGCCGCTGACCTGCAGGCGCGGCGCAACCGCTTCTCCTGGCTGACGAAGGCCGTCGCCGTCGCCTGAGATGGGCTGAAAGCCCGTCCCCACTGCTATTGAGACGACGATGGAGCTGCCCGAAGAGATCGAGCGCGAGGTGCAGCGGCTGTTGCGCGCCGGTGAGCACGCCGCCGCCGCCGCCGCGCTGCGCCACCACCAGCAGCCGCAGCGGGCGGCGAAGCTCTACGAGCAGATCTTCGAGCTGCCGCTGGCGCTCAAGTGCTTCGAGCTCGCCGGCGACGTCGTCGCCGCCGTCCGCGTCGCCATCGTCGTCAACGACGCCGCCGCCCTCGACCGCCTCGTCGGCGACGCCATCGCCAAAGGACTGGGCGATGTCTTGATCGGATCGCTGCAAAAGGCCGGGCGCCACAAAGAGGTCGGCCGCGTCTACCTCGCGCGCGGCGAGCACCAGCAGGCCGCCCGCGCCTTTGACGAGGCCGGCGCGTGGTCAGACGCCGCCCGCTGCTTCGAAGAGATGGGCAACGCCAGAGAGGCCGGCGTCTACCTCGAGCGCTGGCTCGAGCTGCACCCCGACGACGACGGCGCTGCCCTGCGGCTCGGACGCATCCTCGCGCGCTTCGGACGCCACGACGACGCCATCACCCTCTTGCAGCGCGCCATCGAAAAGGCCGGCCCCGTCGACAAAGACGCCGTGCTCTGCCGCGCCGCGCCGACGTTGGCGTTGGCGTTTCACGCGCTCGGCTACGACGAAGCCGCGCGCACCACGCTCGTGCGCTGGCAAAAGGCGTTCGCGCGCCTCACCCGCGGCGTCGACCCCGCGCTCATCGCCAACGACGCGCCGCCGACGTCGCTCGAGGTGCTGTTGTCGTCGGCCCGCGCCGCCGCCTTCGCCGCCGTGCAGCAGCGCACGCACAAGGTGGGTTCGTCTCCGCCTTCTTCGTCTCCGCCTTCTTCGTCGCCGCCGCCTTCTTCGCCGCCGTCATCTTCTTCGTTCGATGCGCTGCTCGGCGACGAGCCATCAGCGCCCGTGCCCGTCGCTGCGCCCGCCGAGCAGCACGACGAGCAGCGCCTCTTGCTCAACGGCCGCTACCTGCTCGGCGAGCCGCTGGGTGGCGGCGGCACCGGCCAGGTCTTCCGCGCCCACGACGCGTTCTCCGATCGTCCGGTCGCCGTGAAGATCTTTGGCGCGCAGGTGCTGTCGAGTGACGCCGTGCAGGCGTGGGCCCGCGAGGCCCGCGCCGGCGCCAGCCTCGGCCACCCCGCGCTGGTGAAGCTCGTCGAGCTCAACATGGCCCAGGGCTACGTCGTCAGCGAGCTGCACGGCGCGCCGTTGTCCGAGGGCGGCGACGGCGCTGTGTTGCTCGAAGACAAGCTCAAGAAGGGCGGCGACGGCGGCTGGGTCGTGCCGATGGCGCAGCAGATCCTCGACGCGCTGGCCGCCGCGCACCGCACCGGGCTCGTGCACGGCGGGCTCAAACCACAGAACGTCTTTCTCGTGCCCGGCGGCGTGAAGCTGCTCGACACCGGCGCCCACCGCTTGCTCGCGCTGCGCTCGACCGAGACCGGCGGACTCGCCTCGGTGTGGCCCTACCTCTCGCCGCAGATGTTGTTCGGACAGCCCGCCGACGTCGACGGCGACCTCTACGCCCTCGCAGCCATCTTGTTTCGCGCGCTCACCGGCCGCCCGCCCTTCTCAGCAGCAGCGGCCGACCGCAGCCAGCCGCCGCCTGCTGCTTCGTCGTTGGCGCCCGTGTCGCCGCAATGGACTGCGTTTTTGTCGAAGGCGCTGTCGGCTGACGTGAGTGAGCGCTTCACGTCGGCCGACGAGATGCTGCAGGCGCTGCCGTTGTCGGCGCCGATGAACGAGGGCGCCGAGCTGCCCCGCGCCACCGCCCTCGGCGGCCTCAGCGTGTTGAGCGAAAAGACCGACGGCGTGCGCGGCAACGTCCGCTACGTCAAAGGCGCCCTCGCCGACCGCCTGCCCGGCGTGAAGATCCACCAGGCGCAAGACGCCGTGGTCAACCGCCCCGTGTGGTTGCTCGAGGCCGACGACGCCAGCGACGCCCTCGTCCCCTTCGTCGCCTGCGCCCGGTTGTGGCGCGGGGTGCAGCCCGTCTACGACGTCCTCGTCGACGGCGACGACGCCGACGCTCACGTGCGCCAGGTCGTCATCGCCCGCGAAAAAGCGGTCGCGCCCGTCACGTTCGAAGAGCTGCGCGCTGTCCCACAAGGACTCACCCGCGACCTCAGCGCCCTCGCCGAAGCCCTCACCACGCTGCACGCTGCCGGCTTCGCCGCTGGCGGCTTCGACGTCGACCGCGCCACCGGCCCGGTGGGTCCCCGCCTGCGCCTCGCCCCTGCCCCGCTCCTGGTCGCGGCCACCGACGACGCCCGCGACAAAGACTGGTCCAGCTTCGACGCCGTCGTCGACGCCGCTTTCGACACCGCCTTCGACGCCACCCTCGACGCCAAGGGACGCCTGCTCGCCGCCCTGCACGACGGCCGCTTTCTCGAGCGCGCCGACCTCGAGGGGCTGGCGCAGTCGGCCGGCGATCCGTGGACGCGCTTCTTGCCGAAGGTCACCGAGCGCCTCGTCGCCGGCGCCCAGTCGCGCGTGGTCGCGCGCCTGGTGAAGTCCGTCGTCAAGGGCTGAGCGACGAGCGGGACACAAACTTTCAGCCCGCGATCCACAGGCTACATTGGGCGGATGCGTAGCCTTTTGATCCTGTCGTCGTCGTTGTTGCTGTTGGCGCTCGCCTCCTGCGGAGGCTGCGGCGCCGAGACGCCCGCCACCACTGAGGGCGAGGGCGACGTCGGTGAAGGCGAGGGCGAAGAAGGCGAAGGCGAAGAGGGCGAAGGAGAAG
This sequence comes from Deltaproteobacteria bacterium, assembly GCA_031384945.1. Classification (GTDB taxonomy): domain Bacteria; phylum Myxococcota; class UBA727; order UBA727; family VGSZ01; genus VGSZ01. The sequence continues at coordinate 2,323 of JANNAY010001199.1, read as the reverse complement.
AAGGCGAAGGCGAAGGCGAAGGCGACGTCGGCGAAGGCGAAGGCGAAGGCGAAGGCGAAGGCGAAGGCGAAGGCGAAGGCGAAGGCGAAGGCGAGGGCGAAGGCGAAGGCGAAGGCGAAGGCGAAGGCGAAGGCGACTGCGTCACCGACGACGACTGCACCGGCGGCGACGTCTGCCGCGCGTTCCGCAACGCCGCGCCGAACCAGAACACGTTCACGCGCCTGTGCGCGGCCGTCGTCGGCGACGAGGCCAACGGCACGCAGTGCACCACCAACGCGCAGAACCAATGCCTGAGCGGCATGTGCGCGGCGAACATCAACCTGTGCACGGGGTTCTGCGAGACCGACGCCGACTGCGCGGCGAACCAGCAGTGCGGCACCTCGAACGTCGTCGTCACCGACGCCGCTGGCGCGAACCCGCGCGGCTTCATCCTCGCCGTCTGCGTGGCGAAGACGCTCGGACAACAGACCTGCACCCTCGACGCCGACTGCGCCGATCGCGGCCAGACCTGCTCTGAGATCGCCACCATCGCCCAGCAGCTCACCCCCATCTGCGCGAACCCGCCGTCGGGCGACGTCGCGCTCGGCGATCCCTGCAGCGGCACCGCGCTCGAGAACGCCACCGTCTGCGCCAGCGGCTTCTGCGACGACGCTGCCAACGGACAATGCATCGACACCTGCGAGACCGACGCCAACTGCGGCCCGGACCTCGTGTGCAGCGACTCGCACCTCGGCAACGTCGTCGGACGCTGGTGCGCCGAGCCGTGCGAGACCATGGCCGACTGCGGCTTCGACGCCGCCGTCGCCAACAGCCGCATCTGCAAACGCCGCTGCGACGACGTCGACGGCGCCTTCGAGACCGTCTGCACACCCAAGGTCGGCACCCGCGATCTCAACGCGGTGCTGACCCGCACGGCGACGGCCTGCACGGCGAACAGCGGCTGTCAGGCGAACTTCGTCTGCTCGGGCAACGCGCAAACACCCGGCGTGTGCGTCGAGTCGTCGAACCTCTGCAAGTCGGGCTTCTCGGTGACGACGGGCGCCGGCGCCGCCGCCGTGACCTACTGCTCGCAACCTTGCGAGGCCAACAACGACGCCACCTGCGGCGGCGGCCTGCACTGCACGTTCATCTCGAACAACACGAGCTGCGGCGGCGCTGCCAACACCGACCTGCGCTTCTGTCAGCGCTGACGCCGTGACGAACAAGGCGACGAACAAGACCCGCATCTGGGGCATCTCTGACTTGCACCTGTCGTTCTCGACAGACAAGCCGATGCACGTCTTTGGCGACCACTGGCAGGGCCACGATCAAAAGATGGCCGCCGCCTGGGACGCCACCGTCGCCGACGACGACATCGTCTTGTGTCCTGGCGATCTCTCGTGGGCGATGAAGCTCGAGCAGGCCGACAAAGACCTCTCGTGGATCGGCGCGCGCAAGGGCAAAACCAAGGTGCTCACCCGCGGCAACCACGATTATTGGTGGAGCGCGATTGGCAAGGTCAGAAGCGCGCTGCCGCCGTCGTGCGTCGCCTTGCAGAACGACGCCGTCGACCTCGGCGACGTCGTCTGCGCCGGCTCGCGCTTGTGGACGTGTCCCGGCGCCCTCGACTGGGACGCCCACGACGACAAAATCTACCTGCGCGAGGTCGAGCGGTTGAAGCTGTCGCTGCAGACGGCGCAGAAGATGGCCTACGGGCGGCCCTTGATTGCGGCCATTCACTACCCGCCGTTTGACAAGCAGCAGCAGCACACGGCGTACTCGCGGTTGTTGACCGAGTACCGCTGCGAGCTCGTCGTCTACGGCCACTTGCACGGACGACGGGCGCACAAGACCGCCTTTGAGGGCGAGCGCGACGGCGTCGTCTACCGCTTGATCGCCTGCGACCGTCTGCATTTCTCGCCGGTGGTGGTCTGGCCGCTGGCGGCAGCGACGACGACAGTTTCGCCAGAGGCCGCGAACGTGGCAGATTCGTAGCGTGCTGCAGCGTCTCCTCCTCGTGCTCGTCATCGTCGCCGCTGCTGCTCCTGCCGGGGCGGCGAAGGGCAAGGCGCCGAAGAAGCCCGAGAAGCCGTCGTGGGTCGTGCTCGTGCACAGCGAAGGCGACGTGCCGTCGTCGTGGGCGCCGAAGCTGCGGTCGGCCGCCGAGAAGGCCCAGCCCGAGCGCGGCTGGGTCGATCCCCCCGCCGTCACCCTCGACGAGGCCGCCGCCGTCGTCGGCTGCTCCGCCTGGGGCGCGCCGTGCGCGGCGCAAGTCGCCGGCATGACGGGCGCGCAGAACGCCCTCGTCATCGACCTCAAGCGCAAAGGCGCGCAAATCTCGCTC
>JANNAY010000572.1:0-1835 GCA_031384945.1 Deltaproteobacteria bacterium | reverse complement strand
TCGGCGAACGCGCGCATCGTGATGATGCCGCTGCCCGCGAAGTTGTACGCCTCGCCCCAGCCACTCTCGCTCTTGAGGAGCTTCGACACGATCGGCCCGAGGTCGGGGGTGTAGGCGAGCTGATGGGGCGTATCGCAGGGGCCGAGTAGGTCTGCGGTCTTCTTCGCGAGCGCAGCGTCGAGGATGCCCTTGGAGATCGACAGCTCCGCATCCGGCCCAAAGTAGTCGGGTGGTCGCACGACCATGGCCCGAATCTTTCCGGCGGCGTGTGCCGCAAACAGGACCCGCTCCTGCTCGCGGCGCATCCGCCCCTTGAAGCTGCACGGGACCAATGGCTGCGTTTCATCCACAAGCGCCGCGCCGGGCATGCCGTAGACGTAGACGTTGGAGATGTGGATGAAGCGGTCCACGCCCTCGGCGACGCACGCGTCGACGATGTTGGTCATCAGCGCTGGGTAGCGGCCAAAGTCTGTGTAGGGCAGGCCGAGGGTCAGAACGACCGCCTTCATGCCGCGCACGGCGCTGCGCGCTCCATCGGCGGTTTCGAGGTCCGCGGCGCGATGATCGGCAGCGGGAAACGCTTGCGCGAGGCGTTCTTTGGAGCGCCCGACAACGACAAACGGCGAGCCCTCGGCGGCGAGGGTCGCGGCGACGGATTTTCCGACGGCGCCTGCGGCGCCAAGAATTGCGATCGTCATCCGGCACGATGGCACACGTCAGTTGGAGCACCGCCCTGGCTCGAGAAGCACCACAAGGCGGTGAGATGGCCAACAGCTGCCAGCACCAGCCCAACGGCACCCGGCAGCGGCAGCATTCCCTCGCGCTGTGTGGGCTGCCGCCGGACGCGACCCCGCCGACATCCCGCCCGGTCCCGCGAAAGATGCTCAACGCCCAAGCCCGCGCCAGCTACAGTGTTTCTCATTCTGGTCAAATCCTTCGTCATGTCTAGAATGAGAAACACATGCCCGCTCCCGCTCCCCTTCCAGGAGACGCCGCTGCCGCCGCCTTGGCCGTGTTGGGTGCCCGCCTGCGCGAGCGGCGCAAGGCGCTGAAGATCAGCGCGACGACGACGGCCGAGGCCGCGGGGCTGTCGCGGGTGACGCTGCACCGCATCGAGACCGGCAACGCCAGCGTCACGGTCGGCGCCGTCGCCGCCGTCGCCGCCGCCCTCGGCTTCGACCTCGTCGTCGTCGACCCGCAGACGACGGCGCCGCACGAGGCGCTGCCGCCGACGTTGACGCTGTCCGCGTATCCGGCGCTGTCGAAGCTGGCGTGGCAGCTGACGACCGAGACGTTGACGCCGACAGAGGCGCTGGCGCTGTACGAGCGCAACTGGCGCCACGTCGACGTTGGCGCCCTCGACGACGACGAGCGCGACCTCATCCGCCGGCTGGTGCGAGTGTTGGGGGGGCGGCTGCTTGTTTGAGCGCACGCACCACCAGCGCATCGCCCGCGTGCTCGGCGCCATCGACGCCGACGCCTTTGACAAAGCCCACGTCTACTTCGGCGGCGGCACTGCGATCGCGCTGCGGTGTGGCGAGTACCGCGAGTCCGTCGACGTCGACGTTCTCGTCGCCGACGTCGCCGGCTACCGCGCGATCCGATCGCGGGCGACGGCGGCGGGCGGCGTGCAGAACCTCGCGCGCGCGGGACGTGCGCTGGTGCAGACACGCGAGGTGCGCGCCGACCAGTACGGCGTGCGCACGCTGCTCGACGAGAGCGGCGTGCTCATCAAGTTCGAGATCGTGCTCGAGGCGCGCGTCGAATTCGACGTCCCCGGCAAAGACGACGTCGTCGAAGGCGTCACCACGCTGACGCTGCGCGATCTGGCGACG
>JANNAY010001189.1:0-4835 GCA_031384945.1 Deltaproteobacteria bacterium | reverse complement strand
CGAGGCCGGCTTTTTCGACGGTGGTGCCAACGTATGCTTTTTGTTCTTTCATGCCGGGCCGCAATTTTTCAACAGCAGCGGGGTCGCCGTAGAAGCGCGTCGCCAAACGCGTCAGGCCGTTGCCCATCAGCAAGAGGCCGTCGTTGATGGGTGACAAGATCACCTGCGACTCTTTGTCTTTGTCTTTGCCTTCGCCGGGGGCGTCGAGCAGGTAGCTGCGATCGGCGGTGAGCAAGAGCTCGGCGAACGAGCCTGCGAAGCACGAGCCGGGCTCGACGAGGGCGAGCAACGTCTTCGACGTCATGTCGACGCGCTTCAACACGCGCTTCATGTGCTGCAGCACCTCGTTGGCGAACCAGTCGCCCGCGGCAGCTTGTTCGACGACGGCGGCTTCGGCTTCGAGCAAGAGCGCCGCGCTGCCTTCGGTCTTGATGGTCAGCAGACCGACCTCGAGAAAGGTGCAGCGCAGACGCAAGATGGCGTCGTCGAGCTCGCGGAACGCGCGCAGCGCCCACAAGTCAGAGCCACGATCGCGCAGCGCTTTGGTGGGCTCTTTCTCGACCGGCGCCTTCACCGTCAGCTCGGCCGTGCGCGACTTCGGATCGACGACGAGGGTGACGTATCTGTAGATGAAGGCGGTGCCGTCTTCTTTGCAGTTGATGGGGTCGAGCACGACGCCCTGACCGGCCGCCTTCGCCCCCGGCCGCGTCGACGTCGACGCCAACTTCAGCGCCTTCTCTTTCACGGCTTCGGCGAACTTCGACTTCGGCGCGAGGTGGTCGACGAGCTTCCACTCGACGGCGCGCTTGCCCTTCACGCCTTCGGCGATGGTCGAGAACGCGTCGCACAGGTCTTTGCGCACCTTGCGCTTGTCGGTGATGCGCGTGAGGCCGCCGGTGCCCGGCAGCACGCCGAGCAGGGGCACTTCAGGAAAGCTCACCGCCGACGACGCGTCGTCGAGCAGCAAGATCTCATCGCAGGCCAGCGCCAGCTCGTAGCCGCCGCCGGCCGCCGTGCCGTTGAGCGCGGCGAGAAATTTCAGCCCCGACGTCGACGACGCATCTTCGATGCCGCAGCGGGTCTCGTTGGTGAACTTGCAGAAGTTCACCTTGAACGCGTGCGACGACATGCCGAGCATGAAGATGTTGGCGCCGGCGCAGAAGACCTTGTCTTTGAGGCCGGTGACGACGACGGCTTTGACTTCGGGGTGCTCGAAGCGAATGCGCTCGATGGCGTCCCACAGCTCGACGTCGACGCCCATGTCGTAGCTGTTCTGCTTCAAGACGTAGTCGCCGAGGCCGCCCTCTTCGTCGACGTCCATGCCGAGGGTGCAGACCTCGCCGTCGAACGCGAGCTTCCAGTGCTTGTATGTCGAGGGGTTCGTCGTGAACGACACCTTGAGGTTCAGCCCACCGCTCTGTCCGTGCTCGGCCATTGATCTCTCCTGAAAGTGCTTGCAGCGTAGTGCAGAGCAGTGCTCGCGCAACTGCATTAACGTGCATTCCACCCGGCCGTCGACGACGACACGGCAGGCGGCGGCGGAGCAACCGGGCAGGCGTCGGTCACCTGCCGGATCGTGGGCCGAAGTGGGAGCAACGCGCATCGTCACCCTCGAGCCGCAGGCCAGATCGGCGTCCGACCAACGACGGTGCGACACAGACGACCCCGCCGATCGGACCGACACCTTGCACGTCCCCCTTGGAGGTTCTCCGTGCAGGTCTCTTCCGCCACCGCGTCACGCAACGTCAGCTCGAACAGCGCAGCCGCGAACGCGTCGGGCGCGACGGGCGCCTCGCGCAACGTGTTCGCCGAGCCCGTCGACAGCTTCGCGGGCGGGCGCAAGGCGATGGCGCGGTCGACAGGTGGAGTGGCGACGCCGACGGGGCCGGCGAACGCGGCAGCGCTGCCCCGTGCGCAGGGCATGGCAGGAGGCGGCCTCGGCGACCTGCTCGGCGGGCTGCTCGGCGGCGCCGACGGTCAAGGCGGCATCGGCGCCATGATCGGCGGCATGATCGGCAACTTCTTCAACTCGCCGCAGGGCGCGGGGATCATCAACCAGGTGATGACCAGCGTCTTGAACTCCATCACGCAGAGCATGGGCGGCATCGGCGGCATCTTCTCGAGCCTGCTCGGCAGCTTGTTCGGCGGCGGCGGCGGCGGCGGCATCGGCGGCTTGATCTCCGGCGTGCTCGGCTCGCTGCTGAATGGCGCCGGCGGCCTCGGCGGCATCCTCAGCGGACTCTTCGGCGGACAGAGCGCCCCGCCGCAACAACAGCAGCAGCAACAGAACAACGGCGGCGGCGGCTTTCTCGGCGGCCTGATGAACTTCTTCGGCGGCCTGTTCGGACGCTGAAGAGCCCCCTGCCCCCGAAAATCGGGGGGGACCCAATGTGTCTTGCGCACGAGGTGGTTTGTCGTCGAGCAGCCCCGCCAGCGCCCCGAAAATCGGGGGGACCCAATGCGTCTTGCGCACAGGGGTGCTTGTCGTCGACGCGGCCCGAGATCGAAGGCAGGGGGCTCTGGCTCGATGACGCCTGTGCAGCCCATGAGACGGCGTCTGCCGCGCAGGCCGAGAAGGGCCCCCAGGCGCTCACCGGCGTAGGTTGTCGGCGTGCGCTTTCGTCTGGGCCTGCAAGCCCGCGTCGTCTTCGGTTTCTTCGTGCTGCTGCTGGTGTTCGGCGGCGGCAGCGCGCTGTCGGTGCGCGCGCTGCACGGCGTGCGGCGCGACCTCGTCGTGCTGACCCGCGGCTACCTCGCCCTCGGGCGCGCCGCGACGCAGCTGCGCACGCTGCAAGAATTGAAAGACGCCACCGTCGACCGCGCCGTCGCCGAAGACGACGCCAAGCTGCGCACGCCGCTGGTCGCGTTCTCGCGCGAGCTCTATCCGCAGCAGATGGGCGACCGGCTCGCCGAGATCCAGACGCTCGCGCGGCAGCTGCAACAAACACGCGGTGGCGGCGCCGACGCCCTCTTTCTCGAGACCGTGTTCGCCCAGGCCCGGCGCGCCGCCGCTCTCGCCGCCGCCTACGACGAAGCCACCACGCGCTTGCTCGACGCGCTGCTGCTCGAGCCCGCCATCGACGCCGACGGCGCCGAAGACCGCAGAGTGCTCGTCGACGAATGGAAGAAGCGGCGCGACGGCTACTCACGCGAGCTGCGCCAGATCGCCCTCGGCGTCGATGACCGCGCGGCGACGGCCCTCTTGCGTGTCGAGCAAGCCGAGCAGCGCTCCGAGGTCTTCGTCGTCGTCGTCTCTCTCGTCGCCGCCGTCGTCGGACTGCTGGTGCTGGTCATGATGATCCGCGCCCTCGCCCCGCTGCGCGCGCTGGCGATGGCGACGCGCGCGCTGCAAAAAGGCGAGTCCGCCGCCGTCGTCGAGGGCGTCGTCGGCGACGTCGTCAAAGGCGCAGACGAAATCGCCCTGCTCGGCGACGAATTGCTCACCCTGGCCAAGGCCCTCGAAGAGCGCGAGACGACGCTGGCGCAGCGATCGCAAGACCTGCTGCGCTTGAGCGCCTTTGCCGAGAACGTCATCCGCAGCGTCAGAGTCGGCATCGTCGTCGTCGACGAGCACCAGCGCGTGCGCACGCTCAACCCCGCGGCGCGCTCGGTGTTCGCGCTGCCGTTGCAAGACGTCGAACAAAAGAAGCTCGCCGACGTCATCGACGACGCCGTCGCCTCGGCGCTGCCGCTGATCGACGAAGTGCGCGCCACTGGTGCTTTGCGCTCGCTGCCGCTGCTCACCATCAAAGACAAGATCGTCGAGGTCGTCGTCGTCCCGCTGCGCGACCGCGCCGGCTCGTGGGCCGGCGAGGTCTTGCTGCTCGGCGAAGACGTGACGGCGCGCGAAGAGGCCCGCGGCAAGCTCGTCCACTCTGAACGGCTCGCCGCCATCGGACGCCTCGCCGCCCAAATCACGCACGAGATTCGAAACCCGCTGAGCTCCATCGGATTGAACATCGAGCTCCTCGGTGACGACGTCATTTTCTTGCCCGAGGCGCGGCGCGCCGAGGTGAAGAGCATCCTCGACGCCGTGCTCAGCGAGGTCAGAAGGCTCGCCGAGATCACCGAGGGCTACCTGCGCTTCGCGCGTTTGCCTGCACCGACGAAGACCGAAAAAGACGCCGGCGACGTCGCCGCTGATCTGGTGGCGTTCTTCGCCGGCGAGGCCTCGCAGAAGGGCGTCAACGTCGAGCTGCACGTCGACAAAGACCTGCCGAAGATCACCGTCGACCCCGACCGCTTGCGGCAAGCGCTGCTCAACCTGCTGCGAAACGGCGTCGAAGCCAGCGGCAAAGGCGGCACCGTGAGAGTCAGCGCCCGCGCCAAAGACGGCGGCGTCGCCCTCGTCGTCGAAGACAACGGCCCCGGCGTCGCCAAAGACGCCCGCGACAAATTGTTCTCACCGTTCTTCACGACCAAAACAGGCGGCACGGGGCTCGGCCTCGTGCTCACCCGCGAGATCGTGCGCGAACAGGGCGGCGACGTCGTCATCGACGACAGCGTCCTCGGCGGCGCCGCCTTTGTCGTGACATTTCCGAGAAGCGCGGCCCCGGCTGCTACTGGCGGCGCTTGAGGGCTTCGACGACGACGTCGTGGCGGTAGCTGTCGGGTCCGTAGCGCCCGAGGATCACCGGGGCTTTTTCGTCGCCGCCTGCTTCTGACGGAGCCGGGTTGCCCAACAAGAAGTCGCCTTTGATGCCGACGCTGAGGGCGTAGCCGGCGACGGGTTTGACGACGTCGACGGTGGCGCCTTTTTTGACGTCGAAGCCGGCTTGCAAGACGTCGTCGACGCGCAGGGTGAGCTTCTGCCACGCGGCCTTGTTGCCGATGTC
>JANNAY010000530.1:0-4249 GCA_031384945.1 Deltaproteobacteria bacterium | reverse complement strand
GAGCGGGCGGCGTCAAGGAACGGGTCTTCGCACGTCGTCGGCTTGCGTTGCCCGCGCCGCAGAGCCCCCAGTACCCCCGCTGCGCGGGGGCGAAGCCATCTCAACCGACGCCCGGCCCCAGCAGGCTCAGACGAGGGCGCGCAAAACAGCGCGGGCGGCGTCGAGGAAGGCGTCGATGTCTTCGATGGAGTTGTAGGCGTGGGCCGACGCGCGCACAGCACCCGGGAAGCCGAGGCCGTCGAAGTAGGGGTGGCAGCAGTGGTGTCCCGAGCGGACCATCACTTTGTGCGTGTCGCTCAAGACGAGGGCGACGTCGTCGGCGCTGAGGCCGGTGCCCGTCAACACGAACGACGCGAGCGGCAGCGCGGGCTGTCCGGGCGCGGGGCCCAACAAGCGCACGCCGGGCAGGGCGGCGACCCCCTCACGCAAGCGGGCAGCGAGGACCGCTTCGTGGGCTTCGACGACGTCGGCGCCGACGGCCTTGATGACGTCGACGGCGGCGGAGAGGCCGATGGCGCCGGCCATGTTGGGGGTGCCGGCCTCGAAGCGAAACGGCGTCGCTTTCTCGGTGCGCGAGGTGCGCGTCACCATCCGCACGGTGCCGCCGCCGCGGTTCACAACAGCGAGCGCGTCGAGGGCATCGCGCCGGCCGCACAGCACCCCAATGCCCGGCGGCCCCATCATCTTGTGGCCGGAGAACACCAGGAAGTCGGCGCCGAGGGCGCGCAGGTCGGGCCGGTGGTGCGGCACCGACTGCGCGCCGTCGACGAGGACGCGGACGCCGCGGCGGCGGGCCTCGGCGCAGACGGCGGCGATGTCGTGGACAGCGCCGGTGACGTTGCTGCCGTGGCCGAGGGCGATGAGCCGCGTGCGGTCGTCGACGAGCGAGAACAGCGCGTCGATGTCGAGGGCGCCGTCAGCGCCTGTGTCGACGTAGCGGACGGCGCAGCGGTCTTGCAGCGGCAACAACACGGCGTGGTGTTCGGCGCTGGTGGTGATGACGTTGTCGCCGTCGCCGAGGCCGAGGCCGCCAACGACGACGTTGACGCCGGCGGTGGCGTTGCCGACGAAGACGACTTCGCCGGGGGCGGCGCCGACGTAGCCAGCGACGTTGGCGCGGGCGGCTTCGTAGGCGTCGCTGGCCTCTTCGCTGACGAGGTGTTTGCCGCGGTGGATGTTGCCGCGCACGTGCAAGAGCGAGTGCACCATGGCGTCGACGACGGGCTGGGGCGTCAAGCTGGTGGCGGCGTTGTCGAGGTAGACGACGGGCTGATCTTCGATGGTGCGCGCGAGCAGCGGGATCTGTTGGCGCAGGCGCAGCAGCCGTTCGTGCATCTTGGGCGTCTCGTGCATCGGGGCCAGCTTGCACCCTAATGTCGACGTCGTGGAACCCGCGCGTGAGTTCGAGTTGGGGCGAGACGATCTGGAGATCGCGCCGCGCACCATCGACGGCGAGACCGTCTACTTCGTCGGCGACCCGATCAAGCACGCGTACCACCGGCTCGATCTGCTGCAGTACGAGATCTTCAGGCGTCTCGACGGCAAGACCAGCCTCGAAGAAATCTCGGCGTGGTTGCTCAAAGAGTACGAGCTCGAAGCACCCCCCGAAGCCCTCGCCGAATTCGTCGGCAACCTGCGGTCGCTCAACCTGCTCGACCTGCCGACCGACTACGACGACGACGTCGTCAGAGGCCGCGAAGCCGCGCGCAAGATCAAGGCGCAGCTCGACAAAGACGGCGTCGTCTACGGCATCCGCGGCGCCGCCGACAAAGGCGCAGACAACGGCGCCGACGAAGCCCGCGAGCGAGAGACGTTCGACCTGCCCGAGCGGCGCGGCACGTCGACAGCGGCGGTGTCTGAGCGAGAGCTCTTCAACCAGGCGCTGGTGCACCTGCGCAGCGGACGCGTGCAGGCGAGCGCGCGGCGGCTGCGCACGATTCTGGTGCGCTCACCGCGCAACGCCCGCGCCCGCTACCTGCTGCACGCGATCTTTGCCGAGTACCTGGGCAAGCCCAAAGACGTCGACAGCATCTTCTTCTGGCGCATTCCGATCGCGAATCCGGATCGCTTTTTGGCGCGCGTCGACAAGGCGATCGGCTGGGCGCTGTTTCGCCCGGCGACGTTGGTCATCTGGGCGCTGACGTTTCTCGCCGCCGGCCTCACGTTGGCCGGCGACTTCGAGCGCTACGCCGTCGACCTCAAACACTTTCTGACCTTCTCGTGGTTCGACGACGCCGTGTTCTTTCCGGTGTTGTTCTGGACCGTCGGCCCGTTGTTGATCTTCGTTCACGAGGTGAGCCACGGCCTCACGTGTCGTCACTACGGCGGACGCGTGCGCGAGATGGGCATTCTCATCGCGTACTTCTCGGCCACCGCCTACTGCGACATCTCGTCGACGTATCTGCTCGAGAGCCGTTGGCAGCGCGCGCTCACCTGCTTCGCCGGCACGATGTGGCATGCTTTTGCCTGGTCAATCTTCGTTTTTCTCTATCATCTGACTGACCCGACTTCGTACATCGGGTTGCTCTCGGTGGTGAGCATCCCGGTCTTGATCACGACGGTGTTCTCGGGCTGCAACCCGCTGGTGCGCAGCGACGGCTACTTCGCGCTGACCGAGCTCGTGAACTACCCAAACCTCAACGTCGATGCGCTTGAATACGTCAAGGGGCGCGCCAAAGAGCTGGTGCTCGGCGTGCCGCAAGAGATCCCCGACGAGTACCGCCCCCACGCGCGTCTCTTCACGGTCTACATCGTCGGCTCGGCCGTCATGTTGAGTGTGGTAATTTACCTCGCACTGAGCAATATTGTTGGATATTTGATTGCTCGACTCCATACCTTCGGCGTCGTGCTCGCGCTGCTCTTGTTGTGGTTCACCGTCGGGCGGCGCGTGGTCGGCGCCGCGAAGGGGCTGTGGGCGATCCGCAAGCTGTTGTGGTCGCAGCGGCGCTCGCGCCTCGTCGTGGTCGGCAGCGTAGTCGCCGTCGTCGGCGTCTTGCTGACGCCGTGGCGCGTGGTGATCGAGTCGCCCGCGCGCCTGCGCCCCGACGTCGTCGTCGTGCGCGGACCGCAAGACGGCCGCGTCGCCGCCGTCTACGTCGAAGACGGCGCCGTCGTCGTCAAAGGCCAGCCGCTGTGCGCGCTCGAGGGCTCGGCCCTCGCCGCCGCGGTGCTCAAGGCCGAGGCCGAGGTCGTCGCCGCCGACCTCGACTTGCAAGGGTTGCGCAGAGGCTCGCGCGACGAAGAGCTCGCCGTCGCCGCCGCCGCCGTCAGAGCCGCCGCCGCCGACCTCGCCGCCGCCAGCAGACGCGTCGCTCTCGTCAGCAAACGCGCCGACGCCGAAGCCCTCGACAGAGAACGCGCCGACGAAGCCGCCGCCCGCACCCGCCGCGTCGACGCGCAGCGCGCGCTCGATGCGCTGCAGGCTGGTCCCCACGACGACGAAGTGCTGGCGGCCGAGGCGCGCTTGAAGAGCTTGACCGCGCAGCTCGAGGGCGCGCGGGCCCAACGCGACAACGCGACGTTGAAGAGCCCCCGCGACGGCATCGTCGACGTCGTCGGTGACCTGACGGCGGCGTCGCTGCTGGGCCGCCGCATCGCCTCGGGCGAGCCGTTGTTCGAGGTGCGCAAGCCCGGCGGCGACGTGCTCGAGCTGCGCGTGCCCACGGCTGAGCCGGTGGGCCTGTTGCGCGCGGGCACTCCCGTCGAGGGTCGGCTGTTCGGACTGCCCGGCGCGCCGATCACCGGGACCATCGTCTCCATCGGCAGCACCGTCGAACGCGACGACAGCGGCGAAGGCGACTACGTCCGCGTCGACGTCGACCTCGACGACGAGTGGCAGAAGCAGCTGTTGCCCGCCGGCCTGCAGGGCAAAGCGCGCACCACCGAAGGGCGCCGCTCGCTCATCGCCTACGCGTGGCTGCGCCTCGTGCGCCTCGTCGAGATCGACGTCGCGGCGCTGCTCTAACGAACGGGTCCACCGAAGCCGGCGGCGTCTTGTTTGGCGACGACGGCGCGGGTGATCTCGATCAGGTCGATCTGGCGCCGCAGGGCCAACGACGCGGCGCTCTTCTCGAGGTCGGTCTCGCCGTTCACGCCCTGCGCGCGGTCTTGCAGCACCTGCGCTTGCTTCAACAAGCGCGCGCCGAGGCCGAGCTCGACGCCGTCTTTCAGCCGGGACATCGCCCGGTACGGCGTCGACGTCGCGACGTCGTTGAAGTCGACGGCGACGCCAGCGGCTTCGTCGATGTCG
>JANNAY010000528.1:0-5783 GCA_031384945.1 Deltaproteobacteria bacterium | reverse complement strand
CTTCGAGAGCCTGATCGCGAACCTGCCACGCTACAATGAAGCGCAGATTCTTCCGCAGTTTGCGCAGTACACCAAGACGCCTGCCCCCGCGGCGCCGCTCAAGGCCGACGTCACTGGCTACTTGAAGCGCCCCGAGGTTCTGGCGCAGATGGTCACCGCCCTCGACGCCGCCGCCGTCGACAAAGGCAGCGTCAAAGACGTCGTCGACTTCTTCGAGCAGCTGCACGCCAAGGGGCTCACGCTCCTCGAGGTGCGGCAGCAGCTGGGCGCCCTCGCGTCGCAGCCGCAGGTGCGCCTGACGCAGCTCGCGGCGGCCCGTGGCCTCACGGCGCCGGTCCTCAAGGCCAACGTCGACGCGCTCGCGCGCCAGCTCGACCCGTATTTGAAGCAGCAGCAGCTGGTGATGACGCCGTCGTTGAAGAAGCTGCTCGAGAAGGTGGCGGCGACGCGCGACGTGACGCAGGCGCAGGCGTTCGTGCAGTCCCTCGCTGCCAACGCCGGCGACGTCGCCAACGCCGAAGCCAAACGCGTCGGCAGCGGCGTCGTCGTGCTCGACCGCGACTGGCCCGCCATCGAAGCGGCGTTGACGCCGACCTTGAAGCAGCACCACGTGCTCTACGACGCCGACCTGCAGAAGATGGTCAAGGCTGCCGTCGACGCTGGCGTCCCCGTCGCCGTCTTGCAGCGTGGCTTTCAGTACCTCGGCAGCCAGCCCCTCTCGCAGGCGCTGAAGACCGCCGGCGTCTACCTCGTCGGCGTGAAGATCCCCGACCTCGCCGTCGACAAGGCGTCACTGTCGACGGCGTTGGCGGCGAACTACACCGGCTACACCGGCGTGTTTCCCAGCTGGGCCTCGTTCGTCGACGACGCGCTCAAAGCCGGACTCTCGGCGGGGCAGGTGGTGCAATACGCGTCGCAGGCCGTCGCCGGCGGCTCGCTCGCCGCCAGCCGCGCCTACCCAACGCTGTTGAACCTGCCCAACGCGCCCGTCGACGTAGCTGGCCTGTGCACCTTCCTGTCGGCCCGCTGGGGCGCCCAGTGGACGCCCGCCACCGACGCCTTTGTGAAGGCGAACTTCGCGGCGGCGTCGTCGGCCGTCGGCGTGCAGCGTCTCTACCAGCTGCGTCCCCACGACGTCGCGCAGGCCGTTGCTGTGGCGGCAAAGGTGGCGTTGGCGCCGGGCATCTGATCGGATTTCGAAGATCCACAGCGATCGGGCTCACCCGCGTCGACGTCGACGACGGATCGTTTAGGCCCTAGACGCGTCGTCGTCGTTGGTTATCGCTGTGAAGGTTGACACCGAGGCGCCTGACAGGCGACCAAGCAGGGCCCGTTTCGTCGTCGTTCCGACAGCCGTTACTTTCTGAGGCGCGTGGAGTGCAGATGGTCACCGAGCAGGACATCGAGAGCTACCTCATCAAAATGGGCCTGACCTATCAGGAGCTCGGCAAGAAGACCTGGCGCATCAAGGACAACGACGACAGCGTCGACAACCTTGTCGTCACGCTCAACGACCCGGTCATCGTCTTTCACGTCAAGCTGCTCGACATCCCCGGCGATTGCGATCGCATGGGCCTGTACGAAGAGCTGCTCAAGCTCAACGCCAGCGAGATGGTGCACGGCGCCTACGGCCTCGAAGGCAACGCCATCGTCGCCACCGACACGCTCCAGGCCGAGAACCTCGACTTCAACGAGTTCCAAGCCTCGGTCGACTCGCTCAACCTCTGCATCACGAGTCACTACAAGCGGCTCAACGTCCTCACCAAGACGAAGAAGCCGAAATCGTGACTCTTTCTCGGGTGTTGGCGCTCAGACCTCATTGAGAGCCAGACCCTGCTGCACCGCGTAGACTTGTTTCTGACCCTGTTTGATTTGGAGCCCGGATGACGATTTTCAGCCGCCTCGGGACCTTGCTCAAGTCCAACGTCAACGACGCCATCAACAAGGCCGAAGACCCCGAGAAGATGCTCAACCAGATGCTGCTCGACATGCAGCAGCAGCTCGTTGAGGCGAAGAAGCAGGTGGCCGTCGCCATCGCCGACGAGAAGCGGCTGCAGAAGCAGTTCGAGAACGAGAAAGCGCTCGCCATCGAGTGGGAAAAGAAGGCGATGCTCGCCGTCAAAGCGGGCAGCGACGACCTCGCCAAGCAGGCCCTCATTCGCCAGACCGAGCACTCCAAGCTCGCCGTCGGCTACGAGCAACAGTGGACGGCGCAGAAGACCGCTGTCGACCAGTTGAAGAGCGCGCTGCAGCAGCTCAACAACAAGATCGAAGAGGCCAAGCGCAAGAAGAACCTGCTCATCGCCCGCGCCAAGCGCGCCGAAGCGCAGAAGACCATCGCCGAGACCATGGACGGCATCTCGTCGACGTCGGCCTTCGAGACCATGTCGCGCATGGAAGAGAAGATCGACAAAGCCGAGGCCGAGGCCCAGGCGACGTACGAGCTCGCGCAGACCGCCAACGGCGACGACCTCAAGGCCAAATTCGACGCCCTCGAAAAAGTCGAAGCCGACGACGCCCTCGCCGCCCTCAAGGCGAAGATGGGTGTGGCTCCGGCGGCGCAGGCCGAGCCCGCGCAGCAAGAGCAGCAGTCGATCGAAGAGATCGAGAAGCAGATCGAAGCCGAGCTCGCCGCCAAGCGCTGAGTTCTTCTTCTTCTGCGTCGTCGACGAGGCTGCCTGCGAGGGCAGCCTCTTCGTTTTCTGTCGTAGCGTCGCTGCATGCGCATTGGAGTCCTCACTTCGGGCGGTGACGCCCCTGGCATGAACGCCTGCATCCGCTCGCTGGTGAAGGCCGGCATCGGTCGTGGCCATCGCATCATTGGCGTTTCCCGCGGCTACAGCGGTCTGCTCGACGGCGAGGTCAAAGAGCTGACGCTCGCCGAGGTCGACGGCATCTCGCGGCGCGGCGGCACCATCCTCGGCAGCGCCCGCTGCAAAGAGATGATGACGGTCGTCGGACAAGACAAAGCGTTGGCGCAGCTGAGCACGCTGGGCTTCGACGGCCTCGTCGTCGTCGGCGGCAACGGATCGCTGACCGGCGCGCAGGTGCTGGTGGCCCGCGGTGCTGCGACGAAGATCGTCGGCGTCCCCGCCAGCATCGACAACGACCTCGGCGCCACCAGCCTTGCCATCGGCGTCGACACCGCGCTCAACACCATCGTCGAGGCCTGCGACCGCATCAGCGACACCGCCTCGGCCCACCGCCGCGTCTTCATCGTCGAAGTGATGGGTCGGCAGTGCGGCTACCTGGCGATGCGTGCAGGAATCGCCGCTGAAGCCGACGCCATCCTGTACGCTGAAAAGCACATGACCGAAGACGCCGTCGTCGAGAAACTGCGCAATCTCATCAAGAAATCCTTCTCATCTTCGCGCGAAAAAAAGCGCGTCTTGATCGTCAAGGCCGAGGGCGTCGCCGCCAAGACCTCGCGCATCGTCGAGCGGCTGAACGAGACCCTCGAAGAAGACGCGCCCGGCGTCGACATCAGAGAGACCATCCTCGGCCACGTCGTCAGAGGCGGCGCCCCCAGCGTCACCGACCGCGTGATCGCGCAGCGCCTGGGCTTCGGCGCCTTGAACGCCATCGAAGACGGCGTCACCAACGTCATGGTCGGGTGGGAGCCTCCGCTGAACCTCGGCGAGAAGACCTCAGACCCCTCGATCAAGCGCGTGACGCTCGACGTCGTGCTCGACGAGACGCGCAAGCTCATCGACGGCACGAGCCCCGTGACGCAGGCGCGCGTCGCGTTGTTGTCGAAGGTCGAAGGGTTGTTGGCGCTGTGAACGCCGTCGACATCGCCATCGTCGCCGTGTTCGTCGTGGGGTTCGGCGGCATCGGTTTTGTGCTCAACCGCCGCCGCGAAGCCGAGCGTGCCACAGCCTTTGCAGGCGACCCCGACTTCGACGACGTCGCCGCGACCGACGCTGAGAACGACCTCGTGCTGCGCAAGCGCACGGCGCGACACCCGACGATGGCGTTTGCCACGGGGTCATCGGCGCGGCCCACCGGCGTCGACGTCAAAGGCTTCACCGTCGGCAGCCAAGGCGCGCACTGGCATGTGCATGTGCGCGTCGACGCCACCGGCGGCGCGACGCTGCGCGTGACATCGCGCAAGAACAAGCTCGAAGCCATCGCCACCGACGCTGTCGACGTTGAGGCCGCATTTGACCGCGACCTCGCCGCCGCCGGATCAGACACCGACCGCGTGCGCGCCCTGCTCACCGACGACGTCAAAGCTGCATTGCGCGAGCTCTTCGTGCGCGACGGCGTCGGCTTCTGCGCCGATGAGAACGGCGTCTGGGCGAGAGTGCCGCGCGACTTCTCGGTGCCCGGTACGCCTCTCTACGACCCTGCATTGATCCGCAGGATCGTCCGCAAAGTCGAAGCCATCGTCGCTGCGATGCAGGCGGCTCCGCCGGCGCAGACGTCGTCATCGTCGTCGTCGTCGGGGGCGCCGCTGGCGGTGCGTTGATCATGAGCGAGCAGCTGTTCCCGATCGTCCTCGGCGTGGCCTTCTTCGTCGCCGTCGCGTTCAGCGCCTGGCGCGCGCAGCAGCGGCGCAACAAGTTCGCTGCCGCCTTTGCCGTCGACGACGAATTCGAATGCGACGCGGGCAGCTGGGGCACGCCCAGCGAGGTGCGCAACAAGCGTGGACCGCTGCGTGCGCGCCTGCACCCGCGCGAAGGACGCAGCCACGAGCTCGGCTGGCAGCTCTGGATCGAGCGGATCGATCTCGGCGCGCGCACGACGCTGAGCATCCAGCGCATGGGCTTCATCGGCGCTGTCCGCGCCGCCCTCGGCGACCACGACATCAAGGTCGGCGACGACTCCTTCGACGCAGGCTTCGTCGTCCGCGGCGGCGACGCTGACGTCGTCAAAGGCGTCTTCGTCGACACAGCCGTCAGAGACGCCGTCAGAGCCTTGTTCGAACCCGGTCTCGTCAGAGACGTCCGCCTCGGCAGCGACGGCGTCTTGTTCGTCGACGCCGTCCGCGCTGGCGCCGTCATTCCTGACGAAGCCCGCTGGTTGATCAAGGCGTCGTTGCAGCTGGCGTCGACGCTGCAGTCGTCGTCGGCGGCGCCGGCGCTGGCGTCGTCGGCGCCATCGGGCGCGCCGGTGGCGGTGCATTAGTCAACGAAGGGCGGCGACGTTGATCGACTTCATCCAAGCGAGGTCTTCTTCGTCGTCGAGGTGGGCCGCCCACACCCGCACGGCACCGCCGGGACGCACGCGGTCACCACCCACGAGAATCTCGTTCAAGCCCCGCGGCGGCGTCACCACGCGGGTCTGCGCAAACGCGGCGCGAAATCCGGCGCGGGCTTTGGCTCTGACGTCGGCGTGGTCGCCGGTGTCGGTGATGAGGTTGGCGACGACGACGCCGCCCGGCTTCACGCGCGATCGGACGAGCTTGAGCGTGTCGCCATCAGGAACCCGCGTGCGCACGACGTCGGTGTCGCCGGTGAGAAACAGGTCGTCGACGACGGCGTCGAACTGTTCGTCGGTGTCGGCGAGGTAGTCGTAGGCGTCTTTGACGTGCACTTCGATGTCAGGATCGAGGTGCAAGTGCCGCCGCGCGAGGTCGACCACGCCGGGGTCGATCTCGACGCCGACGATGCGGACGTCTTTGATGAAGCGCCGCAGCTGCCGCGCCACCGTGCCGCCGCCGAGACCCAAAATGAGCACCGACTGCGGCGGACCTGCGTGGCGCAAGAGGCAGCCGGTGGCGAGGGCGTCCCACGAGTAGCCGGTCATCAGCTGGGTCGGGTGCCAGGTCGCGTAGGTGG
>JANNAY010000497.1:0-3716 GCA_031384945.1 Deltaproteobacteria bacterium | reverse complement strand
TCTTGGCGCAGATGGCCACCGAGGTGTTCATTGGACACTGGGATGGCTACGCCCCCACCCGCAATAATTATTACCTGCACCTCGACGATGACGACGTGTGGCGCATGATGCCATGGGGTGTCGACCAGACCTTCGATTACGACTGGCCTCTCTACGACGGTCAAGGATTGTTGTTGCAGCGCTGCCTCGCCGACACAGCCTGCCGGCCGCTGTGGGAGAACAAGTTGCTCGCCATCGCCGACGACACTGAAGCCCTGCTCGCCGAAGGCTTCGACGACGACGTCCGCGACCTCGCCCAGCTCAATCTGCTGCGCTTCGCCGACGATCCGCGCCGTGAGTGGGACCACAACGACATCCCGGGCCTCAGTGAAAACGCGATCGCCTTTCTCGAGCGTCGCATCGCCGACGTGCGCGACCAGCTCGAATGCACGCGCGATCCCGACGCTGACGTCGACGGCGACGGCTTCGCCTGCTCGCTCGACTGCGACGAGGGCGACGCCAACTCGCACTTCGGCGCCGCCGAGGTCTGCGACGACCGCATTGACCAAGACTGCAACGGCCGCCTCGACGACGGTGGCGACTGCCGCGACTGCGTCGCCGACGACACGGCCGGCCGCGCGCTGCTCTTCTGTCGCGTGCCGCAGACCTACGCCGACAGCGCCGCCCGCTGCGAAGCCAACAACATGCGACTCGTCGCTCTCGCCGACGACGCCGACAACGAGGCCGTTTACGCAGTCGCATATGCTTGGTTCGGTCAGCAGTCCTATTGGATTGGATTTGACGACACCGACACCGAGGGCCGCTTCGACTGGTCCGACGGCCGCTCGTGGGATCTCGGCGCTGATGACCCCTTCACCCGCTGGGCAGGCGGTGAGCCCAACGACGCCGGCGGCAACGAAGACTGCGCCCACGTCTGGGGATTCGATTCCTCATGGAACGACATCCCCTGCGACGTTGCTTTTAGCGCTGTGTGCGAGTGAACTCGTCGAGGCGCTCGTGCTCGTCTTCGACGTAGAAGACGCCGCCTTCGACGAAGACGCGGCCGCGCGCTGACAGCTGCGCGCAGGGCTCACGCGGCGGCGCGTTCAGGCCGGGCAAGCGACGCACGGTGGTCGGCACCAGATCGAGCCGGCCTTGCTCATTCAGCGCCTGCTGCCGCGGCGACAACGGCTGCGGCGACCCACGGCAGATCGTCGTCGTCGACGGTTCGGCGAGGCCAAAGAGGGCAGCGACGATGAGCAGCATGGCCGCAGGATACCGCGGCCGCGCCCATCGCCGAGCGCTGTGCAGGGCGACTACTTCGAGGTGCGCGTGTAGCCGAGCTTGTGCAGGCCGCCGGCGGTCTCGGTCCACTTCTCTTCAACGCGAACGAAGAGCTCGAGGTGCACCTGACAGCCGAGCAGGTGCTGCAGCTCGAGGCGGGCGCGCTGGCCGATGGTCTTGATGCGCTGGCCGCCGGCGCCGATGACCATGGCCTTCTGCGAGTCTTTCTCGACGACGATCTGGGCCATGATCGTCACGAGCGGCTTGCGCGGGTCGTCGCGGCGCGACTCGTCGAAGCTCTCGACGACGACGGCCGCGCGGTACGGAATCTCTTGCTGCAGCTCGAGCATCACCTTCTCGCGGATGAGCTCAGCAGCAATGTCGCGCTCGCTCTGATCGGTCAGGCTGTCGACAGGAAACGCGAAGGGCGCCAACGGCAAGTGCTTGGCGAGCTCGTCGATGAGGGGGCGCAGGCCGTCTTTCTTGTGCGCCGACACCGGGATGAGCGCCGTGAAGTCGGCCTTGGTCGCCCAGGCCGACAGCACCGGCAGCAACGATGCTTTGTCGCTCAAGATGTCGATCTTGTTGATGATGAGGATCGAGGGTTTGCCAGCAATCTTGCCCTCGAGGGTCTTCAGCGCGGCTTCATCGACGGGGGCGACGCCGCCGCCTTTGCCGTCGGCTTCGACGAGAAAGCACAAGACGTCGACGCCCGCGGCGGTGTCTTTGGCTTCATTCAACATGTACGAGAAGAGACCGCCCTTTGCATCGTGCAGTCCGGGGGTGTCGACGAAGACAATTTGTGTATTGCCTTCGGTGTAGACGCCGCGCAGCGCCTTGCGCGTCGTCTGCGGCTTGTGGGTCGTCGCCGCGATCTTTTGACCGAGCAGCGCGTTCAACAGCGATGACTTGCCGACGTTCGGACGTCCGACCAGCGCCACCGTTCCGCACCGCGTCGGGCCTACAGGCTCCGCCTTTTTCGGCGGCGGCGCGGGCTTCTTCTTCTGCTCGGGCTTCTTCTGCTCGGGCTTCTTCGCGTCGACGACGTTCTTCGCCTCGACCTTCTTGGCGTCGGGCTTCTTGGCTTCGACTTTCTTCGCATCGACTTTCTTCGCGTCGACTTTCTTCGCGTCGACCTGCTTCGCGTCGACCTTCGCGTCGACCTTCTTTGAGCCAGGCCGCTGGGCCTCGGCCTTCTTCTTCGGGTCCGGCGCCGGCGTCATCGGCGCCGGCTTCTTG
The DNA here is from genome assembly GCA_031384945.1 of Deltaproteobacteria bacterium. Lineage (GTDB taxonomy): Bacteria > Myxococcota > UBA727 > UBA727 > VGSZ01 > VGSZ01. Next base: position 1,214 of record JANNAY010000497.1, on the reverse strand, counting down.
CGCGCCGGCCCCTTCGACTTCGTCGAGCCAGGCTCGCGCTTCAGCGAGGGCTTCTTGTAGGAACGAAATTGCGTCTTCTTTTTGCTGGCCATGGTCAGGGCATCCGCAGGATGTCGTCGACCAATGCGCGGCCAACGGTGGAAGTGGCGATGACCCGCGCGCGTTCTCGGCGTCGCGCGGTCTCTAAGGGATCGGAAGAAACGGCGTAGCGCGCCGCGCGCCCGGTGAGGCCAGTGTCGTGCCGCACGCGGCCGGCCTTGTCGACGACGACGGCGCGGGCGCTGACGACGACGTCGCGTTGGTCGCCCTGGTAGGCGACGTCGTCGACGGCGACGACGGTGCCGTCGACGGCGCAGGCGGCGTCGTCGAACACGACGAGAAAGCGTCGCGGCGCGCGGGCGTAGAGCGTCTCTTGCACCGTCTGCGTGAGCAGAAAGCCGACCTCCATCCCCGGGGTCTCGTCGACGAAGGGGGCGACGTAGACAAAGGTGCCGTCCGCCTTCGCCGACGACGCCGTAGCGCACGCCGAGAGCGACGACGACAGCGCGAGCGCGAGCACCATGCCCCGCCGGCGATCGCGCGCGGGGTGGCGATTTCCCCCCGGTTTCGGGGGGGCAGTGGGGCGGGCGGGGCGCGACCACGCTCGCAGCAGGGACAACGTTCGCAGCAGGCTCAAACCACGATGTTCACGAGGCGGCCCTTGACGACGATGATCTTCTTCGCCGGCTTGCCTTCCATGAACTTTTGAACGTTGGCCGACGCGAGCGCGATCGCTTGGACCTCGTCGTCGCTGGCGCCGGTCGGCACCGAGATTTCGTCGCGGCGCTTGCCGTTCACCTGTACGCCCAACATCACGCTGTCGTCGACGCACAGCGCTTCGTCGTGGGCCGGCCACGGCTGCTGGCAGCACAGGCCGCTCTTGCCGAGGCGCTCCCACAATTCTTCGGCGAGGTGCGACGCGTATGGCGACAGCAGCGTCGCGAACGACGCCAGCGTCTCTTTCGGCAGCGTCGCCGACGACGTCGCTTCGTTGACGAACGACATCATCGTCGAGATCGCCGTGTTGAACCGCAGCCCCTCGGTGTCTTCTTTCACCTTCTTGATCGTCTTGTGCAGCAGCTTGTGCAGCGCCGCTTCTGACGATGACGGCGCGTCGGTCACCTTCTTTGCGAGGCCGCTGGTCTCTTCGTCGACGACGAGGCGCCAGGCGCGGG
>JANNAY010000481.1:0-1552 GCA_031384945.1 Deltaproteobacteria bacterium | reverse complement strand
CGTCATGTCGAACTCGTTCTCGAACCAGGTGATCGCCCAGATCGCGCTGTGGGCGAACGCGCAGAACGGCAAAGACACGATGACCGGCATGACCTTCGAGAACGGCAAGGTCTACGTCTTGCCGAAGAAGCTCGACGAGAAGGTCGCGCGCCTTCACCTCGCGAAGGTTGGCGTCAAGCTGACCACGCTGACGAAAGAGCAGGCTGAGTACATGACCGTCGACGTCGCCGGTCCGTACAAGCCCGACCACTACCGCTACTGAGCTCGCGCTTCAGCGCGTCGTGAAAGAGCCGGGTTCGCACCCGGCTCTTTCTTTTGCGCGAGATCCCCACAGTGAGGCGGGTTGCCCCAACAGTGGCGTCGCCGGCGACGGCAGCTACGTCGATCCATGTCTTCCTGGTCGCGACGAGGATTTCTGGCCGGCGCGGCGACGCTCGCCGCAGCCAGCGCGTGCAACCACACGAAGTTTGTCGAGTCAGTCGAAGGCACGCCCGAGCCACGCTCACTGCGGGCGGCGTGGAACGGCCTGCGCGGCGAGGCCCCAGCCTCAACAAACATCTGGATGCTCACCGACAGCCGCGACTCCTGGGCCACGCGCTGGCACTGGCTGTCGACGGCCGAATACCGCATCGACGCGAGCTACTTCATCGTCGAGGGCGACGCCTTTGGCATGGCCTTTCTCGGGCGCCTGCTCGAGCAGGCGCTCGCCGGGGTGCGGGTGCGGCTGCTGCTCGACGCCCGCGGCTCGCAGCCACTGACCTTCAAAGGCCGCGACCATCTGCAAGAGCTGGTGACCGCGGGCGCTGACGTGCGCGTGTTCAACCCGATGATCCCGCAGATCTTGAACTCGATCGTCGAGGGCAACGCGCTCTCACTGGCCAGCGCCACGCACAACAAGATTCTCGTCGTCGACGAGCTGGCCATCACCGGCGGCCGCAACATCTCGCGCCTCTACTACTCGACGTTCGACGAACATGCCGGCGCCACCGGCGACTGCGACATCGTCGTCGACGGCCGCGAATTGGTCGGCGCGCTCGACGCCACGATGATGCGCGAGTTCGTTGGGCCGCGGCGCGCCGAAGTCTCGAGCGAGCTCATCAACCTGGTTTCGCGCAAAGACGAGCTGCTGCTGATGGCGCACGCGATGGACATCTGGCTCGCCGGCAGCGTGCGCAACGATCTTTGGGCCGAAGGCGCCGTCGAGCTTGAGCGTGAGGCTGTCGCGCGGCTCGACCACGACGTCAGCGAGCGCAGCCGCGGCAACGCGCGTCCGCACATCGAGCAGCTCGTGCAATCACGTTCGTTGTGGGGCGCGCTGCCGCTGCGGCCGGCGGCGCGCTACGCCGTCGAGAGCCGGCTGGTCGCCGCCGCCGCCCGCGTCGTCCGCCCCGACGACGACGTCAACGACGCCTTCTGCCGCGCCGTGGGCGGCGCGAAAAAAACGATCTGGCTCGAGTCGCCGTACTTCATCCCGACCCAGCGCGTGCTCAAGGCCCTCGAGCAGGCGAGCGACAACGGCGTCGACATCACGCTGCTCACCAACAGCCCGCTC
>JANNAY010000473.1:0-1608 GCA_031384945.1 Deltaproteobacteria bacterium | reverse complement strand
CTCGACGACCTGTGAGACGACCGCGGCGCCGGCGTCGATGTTGACGGCGCCGTTGATGACGAGCCGTGAATCGTTGGTGACCAGCGTCGCGTTGTCGCCGACCGACAGGGTGGCGACGACGACGGGCGCGCCAGGGTTGATGGTCACCGTCGCGCCGTCTGAGAAGACGAAGAGGTTGGCCCAGCTCGCGGCGGCGACATTGCTGCCGCCGACGACGACATTGTTGCCGTCGTCGCCGCCGACGAAGCCGAACGAGAACTTGCCATCGGCGCTCAAGTCGAGCGTGCCGTTGATGGCGAAGTTGCTGCCAAGAAAATGAATGATGCCGTCATCGCCGCCGACGGTGCCGTTGATGGTGAGGTCGCCGTCGACGGCGAGCAGGGCGCCGTTCAAGACGAGGCTGCCGTCGACGGTGACGTCAGCGGCGTTGACGTTGACGCTGGGGTCGAGAGTGACGGTGTTGCCGGCGTCGACGACGAAGCCGCCGATGTTGCCCCTGACGACGTGGTTGGGCCCGACCGAGAAATTGACGGGGCCAGAGCAAGCTCCGGCGACCGTCGCGTTGCCCGAGATCGGCGCGAAGCCGTCGAAAAAGGCCGAGGCGCCGACCTCGATGACGAGGTCGCCGTCGATGGTGACAGCGTCGGCGTCGAAGAAGCCGCTGCGCACCTGCAGCGATCCCCAGCTGGGCGCTTCGCCGTTGCCGTCGGCGTCGCTGTCGAGGACCACGACGTCGCCGACGGTGGGTACGGCTTCGTCGAGCCAGTTCGCCGCGTTCGCGATCAAGAGGTCGACGGTGCCGACGAAGACGCCGTCGGCGACGACGAGGTCGGCGACGACGGTGTCGCTGACGTCGGTGCCATCGTCGGCGAGGGCGTGCAGCTCAGCGCGCGAAAATGCCGCGGTGCGCGGAGCGACGAGCGCGACGCGGGCTTCGTTGCCGACGGTGGTGACGAACAGCGTGCCGTCGTCGGGCACCAGCGCGTAGACAACGTCGACGTCGTCACCGTCGGCGTCGGCGCTGTTGACGACGACGACGGTCTCGGCGCCGCGCGACAGCACCCGCCGCTGCGCCCGAACTGTGTCGACGGTCGGCGGCGTGTTGGGTCCTTCGCCTTCGCCTTCGCCTTCACCAACTGCAACTTCGCCTTCGCCTTCGCCGACGTCGGCGACGCAGCCATCGACACCGCAGTTGGCGATGGCGGGACCCCACGTGGTCTGCACGCCCGCGATCGCGACCTGCTTGGCGAGCAGGCCGATGACGTCGTCACCATCGCGAAACACGGCATCGTACACGCCCGCGTCGACGGAGAAAAAGACGCCGACGTTGGCGCTGCGGTCGCCGGCAAAGACGCGGGCAGCGGCCTTGGCGGGCACGACGGAGCCGGAGACATCGGCAGAGGCGGCATCGACGACGCGCAAGTCGATGCCATCGCGGTCGCCGTCGAGGGCGAGGTCGACGACCTGGGATTGCCGTCCGCCGTCGGCAAAGGCGACGACGCTGACATCGCCGCCGGCGACGAACGTGGCGTAGCTGCCAGCGACGACGCCGACGTCGGCCTCGGCGGTGGCGTCGACTGCTTTGCGAAAGACGACGACGTGGACGCC
>JANNAY010000464.1:0-8353 GCA_031384945.1 Deltaproteobacteria bacterium | reverse complement strand
CGGAGGATGACCACGACCGCTGCGGTGTCGACGACGACGGCGCCTTCTCCGACTGCTTCTTCTCCGGCTGCTTCTTCTCCGGCTGCTTCTTCTCCGGCTGCTTCTTCTCCGTCTGCGCCTTCTTCGGTGCCGACGCGGCGCACCGGGCGGGCGTCGCGGCGCTTTTTTCTCTTGCTGCTCGCCGGCACCGCGGTGACCAGCGCCTTCTTGTTTCGCCCGCTGGTGCCGGTGCTGCTGTTCGGCGCCGTGCTCGCGTCGGCGTTGTCGCCGCTTTACGAGGCGCTCGTCAGGCGGCTGAAACGCCGGCAGGTCGCCGCCTTGCTCTTCGCCATCGTCTTCGTCGCCCTCATCGTCGTCCCCGTCAGCGCTGCGGTCTTCAGCGTCGCCGGCGACGTCGCCGCCGGCGCCCAGGGCTTCGGCGCCAAGGTCGCCGAAGACGGCGTCGAAGGCCTCGTCGCCCGCTTGCCCGCGCCGGCCCAGCGGGCGCTGACGTCGTTGGGGCTCGACGGCAGCAACCTGCAAGAGAAGGTCTCGTCGGTCACTGGCGGCGTCGTCACCGCCTCGGGCGCCATCTTGAAGGCCACCGGCCTCTTCGTGTTTTCGCTCTGCCTGCTCGTGATCGCCCTGGTGGTGTTTCTCGTGGAGGGACGGGCGTTTGCGGCCTGGCTCATCGAGACCGTGCCCCTCGAGCGGCGGCAGACGGCCGAGCTGTGCGAAGAATTTCACAAGATCAGCGTCAGCGTCGTCGTCGGCAACTTCGGCACGGCGCTGTGCCAGGCACTCGTCGCCCTCGCGGGCTACCTCATCGCCGGCGCGCCGAGCCCGTTGGTGTTCACGCTGTTCACCTTCGTGTTCTCGCTGGTGCCCGCCGTCGGGGGCGCCGCCGTCGGCCTCGTCGCCGCCGCCGCCGTCTTCGTCATGCACGGCGCCTGCTGGCAGGCCGCGTTTCTGGTCATCTGGGCCCTCGTCGTCGTCGGCACCGTCGACAACGTCGTCAAACCCATGCTGGTGAAGCGCGGCGTCGAGATGCACGGCGCCGTGGTCTTCTTCGCCATCATCTCGGGCATCGCCGCCTTTGGCGCCACCGGACTGCTCGTTGGCCCCTTCGTCGTCGGCTACGCCCTCACCCTGCTGCGCATCTACCGCCGCGACTTTCGCGGCATGCTGGACCCGGTTGCGCCTCCCGGGTGACGACGACAGGTGCTGGTCATGACTGTGAAGAAGATCGGCATCCTGACCGGCGGCGGCGATTGTCCGGGGTTGAACGCGGTCATCCGCGCCGTGGTCACCCGGGCCGAGCAGCTCGACGTCGAGGTGCTGGGCGTGCGCGGCGGCTGGCGCGGCTTCTTGCTCGGCGACACCGAGCCCCTCAACCGCTCGCGCACCCGCGGCATCTTGCACGAGGGCGGCACCATCCTCGGCACCTCGCGGCAGAACCCGTTTCAAGAAAAAGGCGGCGCCGAACGCGTCGAAGCCGCCTTCAAGGCGTGGAAGCTCGACGGCCTGCTCGCCGTCGGCGGCGAAGGCACCTTGTCGCTGGCCGCCAAGTTCCACGAGCGCGGCCTGCGCGTCGTTGGCATCCCCAAAACCATCGACAACGATCTGTCGGGCACCGAGGTCACCTTCGGCTTCGACACCGCCGTCGAGGTCGCCACCGACCTGATCGACCGCCTGCGCACGACCGCAGAGGCCCACGAGCGCGTCATGGTCGTCGAGGTCATGGGTCGCCACGCCGGCTGGATCGCCTTGCACGCCGGCCTCGCCGGCGGCGCCGACGTCGTCGTCGTGCCCGAGCGGCCCACCACCATCGAAGAGATCACCAAGGTGCTCTTGCTGCGCCGCGCCGAGGGCAAGGTCTTCTCGCTCGTCGTCATCGCCGAGGGCGCGCTCATTCAAGAGAGCGGCGCCACCGAGGCCCATCTCGTGTTGCAGAACCAACAGCCCGACGCCTTTGGCCGTCCCCGCCTCGGCGGCATCGGCGCCTACGTCGCCAACTGCATCGAGCAGGCGACGGGCATCGAGTCGCGCGTGACCGTTCTCGGACACGTGCAGCGGGGCGGCACGCCGACGGCGCGCGACCGCGTGCTGGCCCTGCGCTTCGGCGTCAGAGCGATGGAGCTGATCGCTGCCGGCAAGAGCGGCGTCATGGTCGCCCTGCAAGCCGACAAGATCGTTGATTTGCCGCTGTCGACGACGACGCAGCGCAAGACCGTCGACGACGAGTGGCTCAAATTGGCCGACGTCTTTTGCGAAGGCCCCGGCATGGCCAAGCCGGTCGTCTGAACGACGGCGTCAGCGGCGAAGCTGCTCGCGGATCCAGAGCTCGGCGTCTTTGACCGTGGCAACGTTTTTCACCGGCCACTTGCTGCCGGTCAGCCAATCAAAGGCCATCAAGACACCGCGAACGCCCGCGGATCCGACGACGCGGGCCTCGCAGACGGTGGACTGCAGGAGCTTATCGCGGCTGCGGGCGAAGACGTCGGCGGCGGCTTTGCGGATCGGGGCCGGCGCCATGACCGGGTTGAAGGTGCGCATGTCGATCAGCCAGCCGACACGCCGGTGAAGGTCGCACAGCCGCATGTACTCGTCGAAGAGCCTCTCGTAGGCCGGCAGCGTGACGACGTCAGGAAAGATCACGCGGATCACGGGGGCGTCGCTCTCGTCGATGCGAAAGGTAGTCAGATCCGTTGACGGTTGCGCGACGACCATGGCGCACGCTGCCATGGAACCCCCGGTGACGCGGCAACTCGACGACGGCGCGACCGTGCTAAGCAAAACGGGTGAACGACGCGAAGAACGCATTCAGGGCCGGCCTCGTCATCGTCGTGGGCACCGCCATCGCCATCTTTTTCTTCTTGTCGTCGCAGAAGTCGACGCTGAACGAGAAGAACAGCGGTGGCTACTTCGCCTACCTGACCGACGCCTCAGGCGTGAACGCCAAGTCGTTGATCACCGTCGCTGGCCTGCAGGTCGGTGAGATTCAGGGCATCGACCTCGTGCCCGTCGGCCTTGCCGACCTGGTCAACGACTTCGACGACCGCGTCACGTTGTTGCTCGATCCCGAGGGCGCGGCCGCGAAGACCATTGTCGTCGAGAAGAACGACGAATTCGACGCCATCTTGAAGCGCTTGATCGAGCGTCTTGGCATCAAGAGCGTCGCCGAAGCCGCGGTGCTGAAGAAAGAGACCCTGCGCGTCGCGCGCGTCAGAATGCGCATCAACAGCGACGTCAAAATCCCCAAAGACACCTGGGTGCGCAAAGAGTCGCTCGGCGTGCTCGGCGCCAAGGCGCTCTTTCTCGAGCTCGGGCGCTCTGAGACCAACCTCACCGAGGGCCAGCGCATCGTGAACGTGCGCAGCATGACTGGCACCGACGCGCTGCTCGCCCAAGCCGAGGGCATCGTGCAGAACATCTCGAGCATCACCAAGAAGCTCGACAACGAGATCGGCGGCATCACCAAGAACGTCACCGAGATCACGGCCAGCGTCGACAAGCTGTTGAAGGGCATCGACCCGGCGTCGATCCAGAAGGTGCTCGATGGGCTGCCCGCTCTCGTCGCCAGCGTCGACCGCGCTGTGCGCGAGGCGCAAAACCTGATGAAGAACAACGACGAGCAATTCAGGCTGCTCGTCGGCAACGTGCAGCGCATCACCGCCGACATCGCCGAGCTCACGTCGTCGGGCACCTCTTCGGATCCATCTGGCAAGAACCCGAAGATGGTGCAGAAGCTCAACGTCGATGGCACCCCCGCCGTCGACGACAAGGGCGCCCCCGTCATGGTCGCCGACGAAGGCGACCTCAGGGCCACCATGCGCAGCGTGCGCAAGATTTCTGAAGACTTGACCGAGGTGACGACGCAGCTGAAGGCGCTGCTCGGCGAGAACGGCGACAAGGTCGCTGGCGGCGTCACGCAGCTGCAGCAGACCATCACCGAGCTCAACCGCACGCTGGCGTCGCTCAGCGAAGTCGCCGGCCGCGTCGAGCGCGGCGAAGGCACCGTCGGCCGGCTCATGACCGACGAAAAAATCGCCGACAAAGTCGAGACCGCCGTCAGCGGCGCCGCCGACTTCGTGACGTCGCTGACTTCGCTCGAGACTCATGTCGACGTCGGCAGCTGGTACAATTGGAACCGAGCGCGCACCACGACCACGTTGTCGTTGAAGCTGCAACCGAAACCAGACAAATTCTATCTCATCGAAGTCGTCGAAGACGGCGGCAACCTCGAGAGATTGGTGCGCACCACGCAAGAGGGCGACGACACGCGGTCTTCAATTCGTGAAGAAGACAACCAGATTCGCATCACCGCGATGTTTGCCAAACGCTTCTTCGACTTTCTCGTCTTGCGCGCCGGCTTGATCGAGACCACCGGCGGCGTCGGCGCCAACGTCTTCTTGTTCGACGATCAGCTCGAGCTGCGCACCGACTTGTTCGGCAGCCGCGGTCCCCGCGACGACCTCGTCACCGACGACGTCGGCTTCTACCTGCCGCGCTGGCGCACCGTGGTGAAGGGTCAGCCCATCCCGCACCTCTACTTGTCTGCCGGCGTCGACGACGTGCTCAACGCCTACGACCCCACCGTCGGCCAGTTCCGCGCCTACAACACCGACGACGGCTACGGCTTCGACTGGTTCGTCGGCGTTGGCTTGACCTTCAAAGACGACGACCTGCGCTCGATTCTGCCGTTCATCCCCGGCGGCTGAGCGAGCTCGACAACGCTAACGGCGCGCCGCGCGCTGGCCGACACGACCCGCCTCGAGCAACGACCGCGGTGCGCGAAACGTCTGCGCCACAAGCTCTTGGCGCAAGACGGCGACGTCGTCGTCGTCGAGCAAGACGTCGCCCTTGTGCGCGTGCAGGTGCAGGTACAAACGCGCGCGCTGCACGAACCGCCCGTCGACGCCGTCGCGGTCGGCGCGCTGCACGATCTGCTCGAGAATGCCCTGCCCCGTCGCCTCGAATGGCAAGGCCAACGCCGAGAGGCGCACGTCGAACTGACGTTGCTGCCGCTCGTCGAGGTCTCGTGGGTACGGCACGCGGCGCACGCGGGCGCCGAGGTCGAGGTGCAGCTCGGCCAGCCGCAAGAGCGCCAGCAGCTGGTCGCGCTGATCCGACTTCTGATCCGACTTTTGCGCCGACTTCTGCACCGACGACGCTGCGTCGGAGAGGGCGTCGAGGTAGTCCATGCGCAGCTGCTCGAGCTGCGTGGTGGCGGCTTCGACGTCGTCAAAATCCTTCAGCTTCGTGGCGGTAAAGGCATGAAAGCTGCGCTCGAGGGCGCGCAAACGGCGCGTGTCGCGCTGCGCTTGCGCCTCTTGCAATGCTTGGGGCGTGGCACAGCCTGCGACGTCGACGACGCTGGCGCACAACAGCAGGAGCAGGAGCGGACGGGCGGTGGGGCCCATGGCTTCATTGTCCGGTTCGACGTCGACGGTCGCAAGGTACGCGCCGAACCGACACCAGATCTGGACTGGTGTTACGGTGGCGCTGTGCTTTGGCTCGTCGTCGTCAGCGTCGTCGCCAGCGAGGATCCAGCGCTGCCGCTCGCGCTGCCGCCCCTCGATGACGCGCTGCTGCAAACAGCCGACGACGGATCCGACATCCACGCCTTCGGCCACGGCCGCGTCAGAGGCGTCGGCGAAGACGCTGCCGACGACGCGGTCTCTGACGGCGCGTTTGCCGGCGCCGGCCTCACCGCCCGCGTCGGCGCCAGCGGCTCGCTCGGCGACGTCAGAGGCAGCGTCGTCGTCGGCGACGGCGGCTGGTGGGTGACGCCGACGTCGGCTTCGACGACGACGACGACGACGGCGTTGCAGCCGACGACGTTGACGCTGCTGAGGCCGCCGCTCGCGTCGTTCGTGCAGCGCTTGAGCGTCGAGATTCCGCTCTCGCCGCTCGGCACCGCCGGCCAGGTGTTGGTCGGCCGCTTTCCTCTCGTCATCGCTGACGGCCGCTTCGTCGGCGTCGAACCCTTTGACGCCCGCGGCCGCAGCGTCGACGGCGCCGTCATCGACACCACCATCGCCCCCGTGCTCGTCAAAGCAGGCGTCGTCGCCCTCGACCTCGGCAGCGCGCCAGCGCCGACCGCGCCCGACGTCGACGCCGACGGCGCCCCCGACGTCGACGCCGCCGCCTTTGACGCCCTCGGCTTCGTCGACGTCGCCGTCGACATGCCCAGCGAAGACGCCAACTTCGACGACGTCAACGTCGACGTCTACCTGCTCTTGCACCACAGCACGCAGACCGATGCGGCCACGTTGCGTCCGACCCTCGGCGCCCGCGCCGGCGTCGACGTCTGGGGCCTGCGCCTCAAGGCCGGCGTCGATGGACAGCTCTCGCTCGACGAGACGCAGGGCTTGCAGCGCAACAGCTCAGGCCTGCACGGCGAGCTGGCGGCGCGCACGTTGTTGCCGTGGACGTTGCAAGCGCCGCGTCCGTTTCTCGAAGCCGCCGTCGAAGGCACCGGCGACGTCACCGCACCCGCCCCATCGCAGCACGGCACCCTCGGCGAGCTCGATCTGTTGGGCTTTCGCAACACGTGGCAGGTGGTGACAAAAGCCGGCGTCGTCGACGAAGCATCCGGCTTCGCGGCCACCGTCGCCTGGCGCCTCGTGTCGGCGATGAAGCCGGCCACGGTCGATCCGCGCGGCGTCGCGGTCGGCGACACCGACGGCGCCCGCTACGCCGAGGTCGACGTCGCCTTCGCCTTGCCCGTCGCCGACGACGTCGACGTCGACGTCGGCTGGTCCGTCGCCGTCGATGAGGTCGAGGCGCGCTTGTTGGCGCAGCGCGTGTTGATCGGCCTGCGCTTCTCGTTTGGCGACGACGACGGTCTGTTGCCGGAGCTGTGAGAGCGCCGTTTGCTGAGCGCCGACTGCTGAGCGGTTTCGCTCACAGGCGCGTTGCTCTTGCCGACCGCGGCGATGTGCCTAGCGTCTGTGTGTCCACAAATGTTCCGCGTTGACGACGAGCGAGGCACCCATGCAGATCGACAAGATGACCGCCAAGGCGAAAGAGGCGCTCGAGAGCGCGCGCCAGTTGTGCCTCAAGGCCGGCCACCAGCAGATGACCGGGCAGCACCTGTTGAAGGCGCTGATGGAGCAGGACGACGGCGTGGTACCGCAGGTGCTCGGTCGCCTCGGCGTGAAGGGCGACCTGCTCGGTAGCGTGCTCGAGAGTGACATCGCCGCCGAGCCCAAAGTGCAGACGTCGTCGTCAGACGACATCTATTTTTCGCCCAACGCCAAGAAGGCCATCGATCAAGCGTCGACGGAAGCGAAGTCGCTGGGTGACACCTATGTGTCGACCGAGGCGCTCTTGCTGGGTCTGGCGAAGACCGGCCGCACCGAGAGCCTGCTCACCGCGCATGGTGCGCCGCACAAAAAGATTCTCGAGGCTGTGCAATCGCTGCGTGGCGGCGAGACCGTGCAAGACGAGAATCCCGAGTCGAAGCTCGCCGCTGTCGAGAAGTACACGCGCGACCTCACCAAAGACGCCAAAGAGGGCAAGCTCGACCCCGTCATTGGGCGCGACGAAGAGATTCGCCGCGCGATGCAGGTGCTGTCGCGGCGCACCAAGAACAACCCGGTGATCATCGGTGAGCCCGGCGTGGGCAAGACCGCCATCGTCGAAGGCATCGCCCAGCGCATCGCCATTGGTGACGTGCCTGACTCGCTGAAGAACAAGAAGCTCTTGTCGCTCGACCTCGGCGCGCTCATCGCTGGCACCAAGTTTCGTGGTGAATTCGAAGACCGCCTGAAGGCGCTGTTGAAGGCTCTGCAGAAGGCAGAAGGCGCCGTCATTCTCTTCATCGACGAGCTGCACACCATCGTCAAAGCGGGCGGCGCAGAAGGCGCCATGGACGCCGGCAACTTGTTGAAGCCGGCGCTCGCCCGCGGTGAGCTGCGCTGCATCGGCGCCACCACCCTCGACGAGTACCGCAAGCACATCGAGAAAGACCCGGCGCTCGAGCGTCGTTTTCAGCCGATCTTCGTCGGCGAGCCCAGCCTCGAAGACGCCATCGCCATCTTGCGCGGCCTCAAAGAGCGCTACGAGGTGCACCACGGCATCCGCATCCAGGACGCCGCGATCGTGGCCGCCGCCACGCTCTCCGATCGCTACATCACGGATCGATTTCTGCCCGACAAGGCCATCGACCTCGTCGACGAGGCGGCCGCGCGCCTCAAGATCGAGATCGAGAGCCTCCCCTCCGAGATCGACGAGCTCGAGCGCAAGCTCCTCTCGCTCGAGATCGAGCGGCAGGCGCTCTCCAAGGAGCGCGACAAGGCATCCAAGGTGCGCCTGCAGATCATCGAGTCCGAGATGGCGGAGCTGCGCGAGAAGAGCTCCTCCATGA
>JANNAY010000443.1:0-3466 GCA_031384945.1 Deltaproteobacteria bacterium | reverse complement strand
ATCGCGAGTTCATGAACCGCGTCGTCAAGAAGGTCATCGAGATCGATTCCGGTGAGCTCACGTCGTATACTGGTGACCTCGACTTCTACGAGACGCAAAAGGCCATCCGCGTTCGCGAGCAGCAGGCGCAGTTCGACCGCCAGCAGAAGATGCTCGAGAAAGAAGAGCGCTTCATCGCCCGCTTCAAGGCCCGCGCGTCGCACGCGGCCCAGGTGCAGAGCCGCATCAAGAAGCTCGACAAGATCGAGAAGCTCGAGCCGCCGCGCTCGTTCCAAAAGATCGAATTCGAGTTTAAGAAACCCGCGCGGTCGGGTGACGACGTCGTCCATTTGAACGCCGTGCAGAAGAGCTACAACGGCCGCAAGGTCGTCGACGTCGACTTTCGCATCCGCCGCAAAGAGCGTTGGTGTGTAATGGGCGCCAACGGCGCCGGCAAAAGTACACTGTTGAAGATGATCACCAACACGTTGGCACCTGACAGCGGCGAAGCGTCGCTCGGCGCCTCGGTCAAGCTCGGCTACTTCGCCCAGCACGCGATGGAGCTGTTGCACGAAGACCTCACCGTGTTCGAGACGCTGCAAGGTGACTTTCCAACGGCGACGCAGGGCACGCTGCGCTCGTTGGCCGGCTGCTTCGGCTTTCCCGGTGACGACGTCGAAAAGACCTGCCGCGTGCTCTCGGGCGGCGAAAAGGCCCGCCTCGTGCTGGCGCGCATGCTCTTCGATCCGCCGAACCTGCTGGTGCTCGACGAGCCCACCAACCACCTCGACGTGCAGACCAAAGACCTGCTGGTCGAGACGCTCTCGACCTTCGAAGGCACGATGATCTTCGTCAGCCACGACCGCCGCTTCTTGAGCGCCCTGTCGAACCGCGTGCTCGAGCTCACCCCCGAAGGCCCCAAGGTCTACGGCGGCGGCTACAGCGAGTATGTCGTCGCCAGCGGCCACGAAGCGCCCGGATTGCGCTCGGCCGTCGAGAAGAAGAAGAAGCCCTGAGAGGGTTCTTCTATGACTGAAGGCAAGCGCCGCGGCGCCGAGCGCGTCCGCGTCAACCGCGAGTTCGACACGATCGAAGAGTTCATCTCTGAGTACGTGAGCGACATCTCGCAGAGCGGCGTCTTCATCCGCAGCGACGACCCGTTGCCCGCCGGCACCAAGGTCGACCTGCGCTTCACCGTCATCGATGAAGACATGGAGACCATCGAGGGCATCGGCGTCGTCACCCGCGTCGTCTCGCCGGCGACGTCGAAAGCGCCGGGCATGGGCGTGGTCTTTCTCGAGCTGACGACGACGTCGCAGCGGCTGGTGCAGCGGCTGCTGACCCGCCGCAAGTGACGCCGACGGCGCTGGCGGGTCTGCCGACGCTGACGACGGCGCGGCTGACGCTGCGGCCGTGGCGCCTCGACGACGAAGCTGACGTCAGCGCCTTTCACGCCATCCAGGGAGATCCCCGCGTCATCTGGTGGGGTCACGCCAAAGACGCCGCTGCGTCGCGCGCCGTGATGCACAACCGCGCTGTGAAAGACGAAGCCCCGCGACTCGGCACCTGGGCCATCGAAGAGCGCGGCGCCGGCGTCGTTGGCGCAGACCGCGTCGTCGGCAACGGCCTGTTGATTCGCAGCGAGCTCGGCGTCGAGATCGGCTGGCATGTCGTGAAGTCCGCACAGGGCAGGGGCATCGCGACTGACGCTGCTCGCGCGCTGCTGCAGCACGCCCACGACAGCGGCGTCGACCGCGTCGTCGCCGCGATCATCCCCGTCAACACGCCGTCGCAGCGGGTGGCGCAGAAGCTCGGCCTCGTCGTCGACGGCCACTGCACCAGGGCCGGCCTCTTTCACGAGTGTTGGACCGGCAGACCCTGAGAAAGAGTCGTCGAGCGCCGCCGACCCGTCAGGCCGCCGACTGCTGCGACTGCTTGCGCGACAAGAACGGCGCCGCCTCGGCGATGCGGGGGTCGTCTTCTTCGAGGACGGTGCCGACGACGTCGTAGTCTTTGACTTCGGTGACTTCGACGAAGACGACGTCGCCGGCCTTCAGCTCACGGGTGGTGTTGAAGTAGGTCATGCCGTCGATCTCGGGGGCTTGCGACCAGAGGCGGCCCTTCATGACCCACTCGTGCTCTTCGCTGCTGCCTTCGACGATGGCTTCGTGGATGGTGCCAACGAGGCGCTGGTTGTTCTCTTCGTGAATCTTGCGCTGCTTGCGCATCAGCTTGTCGTAGCGCGTGCGCTTGATGGCGTAGGGCAGCTTGCCGTCGAGGTCGTAGGCGGCCGTGCCTTCTTCGTCTGAGTACTTGAAGACGCCGAGGCGCTCGAAGCGGACCTCGCCAGCGAAGTCCATCAGCTTCTCGAAATCAGCGTCGTCTTCGCCGGGAAAGCCGACGATCACCGTCGAGCGCAGCACCGCGTTGCGCACTTTGGCGCGGGCTTCGGTGAGCAGCGCGCCGAGCTTCTTCTGGTCTTTGCCGCGCTTCATGCGCAGCAGCATGCGGTCACTGCCGTGCTGCGTCGGGATATCAAAGTACGGCAAAGCGTTGGGAGCAGTGTCCATCGCGCGCATCAAATGATCGCTGAGCGTGCGCGGATACATGTACATGCAACGCACCCAGCGGATGCCCTTTACTGCGCCAAGCGCGTCGAGCAGCTGGGCGAGCGTGGGGCGGCCGGCGATGTCGTGGCCGTAGCCGGTGAGGTCTTGGGCGATCAAGTTGAGCTCGACGACGCCGTCAGCGGCGAGCCGCGTCGCCTCGCGCACGAGGTCGTCGATGGGGCGCGAGCGCTGTTTGCCGCGCAACGTCGGGATGATGCAGAAGGCGCAGGCATTGTCGCAGCCTTCGGCGATCTTCAAATAGGCCGTGTACCGCGGCATCGAATTCTTGCGCGGCAGGTCGCATCCAGCCACGAATGAAAGATCGGTCGTGACCTGGTTCTTGTTCTCTTCATCAATGATGACGAGCGCGCTGCTGTCATCGGGCGCTTGCGGCAGGTCGGGCAGAATGTTGAGCGACCGCTTCTTCTTCGGCGGCGGCGCACCGATGCCGAGGCCGGCGAGCACGTCGCCGATCTTTTGGTAGTCGCTGGTGCCCAGAAACGCGTCGACCTCGGGCAGCTCTTTCTCGAGCTCGCCCACGTAGCGCTGCGCCATGCAGCCGCTGACGATCAGCTTCGCGCCCGTCGACGCCTTCAGCGCGCCCATCTCGAGCACCGCTTCGATCGACTCTTTCTTGGCTTCGCCGATGAACGAGCAGGTGTTGACGATGATGGCGTCGGCGTCTTCGGCGTTCTCGACGACGACGTGGCCGCCCTCGAGCGAGAGCCCCAGCATGTGTTCGGCATCCACCCGGTTTTTCGGGCATCCCAGCGAGACGAAGTGCACCTTGGCCATGACGTCGTCGTAGCGCGCGGTTCTCGTTGAGCAATCCGGTCCATCGTCGTCGTCGAGAACGCCGAAGACGCCGACGCCATCAT
>JANNAY010000421.1:0-2290 GCA_031384945.1 Deltaproteobacteria bacterium | reverse complement strand
GGCCGGCCTGGTCAGCTTCGTCGTCGAGGATCAGCGCGGGGATGCCCTTCATGTCGGCGCATTCGAGCAAGTCGACGAGGTGACGCAGGTGGCGGTGGTTCTTCATCACCGAGATGAAGAGCGGGCGCTTGCGGTTCTCCGGCACATCTGATCGACGCCATTGTTCGACGGATTGAACGAGCTGAGCGCGGTAGTTCTTTTCCAGCTGAACGTTGTCGACTGTATCAATTAAATACCAACCGCTGCGCACATCGGGCTTGTTCAACAGATACGGCCGGAGTCGAGTCCGCGCGCTCTGCTTGAGGAGAATCTCGGTCACGCCCGCCAAGAGGACGACGAGTCGGCACCCGCTGTCGCGCGCGATGGACGCCACTGTCGTCATCGACATGGTCTTGCCGCTTTGGACGTAACCGATGACCAGGCCGGTGCGAGCGCCGTCGGCGGCGGTGAACGGCTTACAGCGACCCACGATCTCCATCGACGACTTCACGATCGAATCGAAGGCGTCGGGGTTCGGGAGTTCGTGCTTCTCGTCGACGAGATAGCGACCGAGCGCCGCTGTGGCGTCGCCACGTGTCGGCCCCCAAGCCTCGGCGCTTTGTCCAGTGAGCACGATGTCCGTCTTCGGCGGGCCCAAATCGCTACCTGGCATCTCCGACTCCCCCTGCTCGGCCTTCGCCAAAGCGCTCACGCAACAACTCGTTCACGCGGTGACGAACTGATGCGACGCGTTTGATCCCCGCGTGCTGCGCGCTGTACTCGGCGAACACCATTGCTGTGATCAGCCGGATCAACGGGCTGATCGTGTTTTCGTCCGAATTCACATACGATTCACTGAAGGGATGCGAGAGGTTGAGCCATATCTCAATCCTCTGCGAATCCTTTTTCTTTTCGACTGTGAAGCCGTAGAACTCTTGCGCCACGTCGCGGATCAGTTCGAGCGAGAGTTCGACACGGTCATCGCCTTCGACGAGCTGGAAGTCGTAACGCTGGTGCACCATCGTCGCCGCGGCCTGCTGTGTCGTCGCCACTTCCGTCGTCGACGGCTGCGTCGGCGGCGACAGGGTGTGCTCCGTTTCTGGAGGTAGTGGTGCCAGCAAGCTCTCATCGGCGTCAGCTTCCAGCTCGGCGGCGGCACCATGCAGCGCCTCTGCGCCGAACGACGCTGGCAGATCTCGGGCGCGCTGGCGGCTGCGGTAGCCCTCGGCCTGCGCAAGAATGGGCAAGCGCATAGCACTGAGTTCTTTGTGAAGACGGGTTAAGATCTCGTCTTCGAGACCGGCCCACTCGACACCGTCTTTTGTGTGGCTCACGTCGAAGCCGTCAACAAATAAATCACCAACAATTCGCTGGTAGCTGTAGCTGTTCGGGTTCCGGAAAAGTCGCGAAGGCCGATAGGTTTCGTCGGCGCTTCCCTGAATCAGCCGATCGCGGCGGAAGACGCTGAGTCCCGCTCGCGAGGCGCTGCCTCGGTCGAGGATGCCCGCCCAACCCCATACCCGGCGGTTGTCGCCGAGGGCGATGTTGAACTCGGCGCGCCAGAGGCGCGGCTCAGCGCCGGGTTCTCGGTAGTACGGCGCTGTGAGCAACTGCGGCTGCTCAAACTGCAGGTATTCGCTCTCGCTTGCGCTTGTGACCTTGATGCGGACGAGCCCCTTCGCCGCGAGCACTCGGTAGATGCTGGCGAGGTGATCCTTCACCTTCCAGAGGGATCGACCCTGCGGCTTCACCCGTAGGTTTCGCAAAGTAATAACCGTAAAGTGGTCTTCCGACTTCGCGACCTTCGATTCAATCGGAATATGCTCGATGCCCGCGGCAGTGATTCGGTCGACGTCAAAACGAATTAGGCGTTCAACCGGCTCGCCGTACGCTGACGTTCGGACGGTCCAGTAGTGTGCAAACCAGCAGGCTGCGGCCTTCATACCGAGTCCGAACTCGCTCAACCCAGACGCATCGGGTGGCGGCTGGCTCGGGCTGAACGCACGCGGCAGCTCGCGCTCGGCGATGCCGGCGGCGTAATCGCGGATGACGATCTCGTCATCGTCGAAGACGATCTCAACCTCGAGTGGCCCTTCGACGCCCATGCGCTGACGGTGGGTCAAAAAGCTCTGGACGCCGTTGTCGACGAACTCAGCGATCGCGAACCACGGCTTGTAGTTGAGCCGCGCAAACGCGGCGTACATGCCGACCTTGGGCCGTATGTGGAGCGTCGGCTCCGCCGTCATCGCCGTCACCGCGGCTGTCGTCGGCGGCGTTGGTGTTGTTGCCGGTTTCGGCGCCGCGGCGGCCT
>JANNAY010000415.1:0-2140 GCA_031384945.1 Deltaproteobacteria bacterium | reverse complement strand
TGCGTCCAGCTTTGTTGTTGACGCCCATGCTGTGCTTGCTCGTCCAAGAGTATGTCTGATCGTCAACAATTCGATTGGCGTACTGGTGCTGCGCCACAGCGTTCGACGTGTCGAGCTTGGTAATAAGGACACTATCATCAGCGAACCACAGGATACCATTGCTGTGTATCGCAGGATCGTACTGCGATCTAAAATGCCGAACAATTTCGGGACGATCGTAGTTCGCAAACAGGTTCAGATCGGCGGGCGTGCGTAGCACGCCGCCGTGCCTCGCCTGGTGGTCGCCGTTGAGCGTGTAGAGCAGACGCCCCTCGACTTCAGCGAGGAGCTTCGGAAACTGAGCACGGATGTTGGCGCCGAGCCGCTTCCCAACGAGCACGGCGCCCAGCTTCTTCTGCAGCGTCGACCACGCCTTTGTGTCGTCGAGCACGAGCCGCTCTGGCCGCCACTGCGGCCACCGGTTGAAGAACTCGTCGTACCCGGCTTCGGGCTCGTCGGGCCTCGCGCACAAGCCCCAGACAAGCGCGTACGGAGAGACGCGCAGCTGCTGCCAGTCGCGCTCGATCGCCTCGAGCAAGGCTTCGACGGGCGCGCCTGCTGCCCACGACGGAGGGTCCCCATTGGCGCGCTGACAGTCGGCCCACGAGCCGTAGATCCCGCGGAACGTCCCGAGGTCCGGAACGTCGGTGCGGCTCCACAGATCGACGGGGAGCGGTGGCCGGCCCAGCTCGGCGCGCAGCCGGACATACGCCTCTTCAGCGGCTTCGCGGCGCGTAGTGAAGCGTTTGACCTTCGCGAGGATCTCTTGGGTGCGTCGCTCGAGGACGATCTCGCAATCGCGGGGTGGCTTGATGACGACGCCGCCGACGACTTCGACGCGCCGACCAGCGCCGGCGGGGTCGTCGAAAGCATTCAGCGCTAGCCACGCAGATTTGTGGTGACCAACGAAGTCGAGAACCGTGAGAACATCAGTGCCTGGAAACAAGCGAAGGCCACGACCCAACTGCTGCAGAAAAAGCGTTGCAGATTCTGTGGGGCGAAGAAACAGGATCGAGTTGATGGCAGGAACGTCGACGCCTTCGTTCAAGACGTCGGAGACAAACACCCACTCGAGCGGATCGTTTGGGTCGGCGAGCCGGGCGTAGATGGCCTCTCGCTCGTGAACAAGCTGGTCGCCAAGAACAGAGACGGCCGTCAGCTGTCGACGACGAAAGGCCTCGGCCATGAAGCGCGCATGCTTGCGTCCGGAGCAGAAGCCAATCGTCGCGCGCTTCAATCCGTCGAAGCCGCGCTCCAACGCATGGTGGACGATGTGGTCCACGCGAGACTCCAGCGAGAGCAGGTCGCCGATGGCGACCTCGTCCAGCCGTCGCCACGGGATGTTGACGAAATCGACGGTCTCGTCGGCGATTCCAAAGTAGTGAAATGGCAGCAACCATCCGCGATCGATCGCATCTGGAAGACGTACTTCATAGGCAGTATTCCAGTCACACCAAGACAGCACATCATGGCCGTCCTGTCGATCCGGAGTCGCGGTGAGACCCAACAAGAAGGCGCGGTCTCGCAGCGGCCGCAGCACTTCGTAGCTCGGCGCGGCGACGTGATGGAACTCGTCAACGACGAGGTATTCGAATGGCCGCGAGGCGAGCTGGGGTCGGTTCGCGAGACTCACGACGGTCGAGAACACGATGTCGGCGTTTTCAAAGTCGCCATCGCCGACCGTTGCGACGGTCTTCGTTCCACCAAAGACGCGCGCGAAGGCGCGCTGCGCTTGGGCCAGATGCTCGAGGCGGTGCGAGACGTAGAGCACTGAGCGTGCGCCCGACTGCAGCGCATCGAACGCGGCGAGAAAGGTCTTTCCGACGCCGGTGGCGACGATCGCAGCTGCTCTTCGTTCGCCGCGAGCCCGCAGCGCCGCCAGCGCCGCCAGCGCCTCCGTTTGTGCTGCGTTCGGCGTGGGGCGAGCCGTCACGGCGACGGCGGGCTGCGCGAGCTGCGCCTGCCGCACATAGAGCTCGCGGTAAGCCGCGATGAAGCCCTCCGTCAGCACGAAGGTGTCGTCGCGCCGCCAGAGCACATCGAACTGCGACCTCGTAGAGGTCAGCATCGCTTTGTCGTTGCGCCTGGTGTTCCATTCGAT
>JANNAY010000367.1:0-2722 GCA_031384945.1 Deltaproteobacteria bacterium | reverse complement strand
GCGGCTTCGGCGCTGACGGCGCTGACGACGACGCAGGCAACGATGGAGCGGAAGAGGGCGCGCACGCTCAGGCCCCGCTGCGCAACGACACGAGCTTCTCCCACAGCCGGGGCAGCTCGGTGAGGTCGTCGCCGGGCCACGTGACGCGCAAGAGCGCTTCGTCGATGTCGATGGTCGCGGTCGCCGCGACGCCGCGCTGCACGATCAACGAGAGCTCGTCGCGGCAGCGGGTGAGCAAAGAGAAGCCATCGTCGTCGACGTTGACGATGAAGGCGGCGTCGACCTCTTTGCAGCCCAGCTTCTGCTCGCGCAGCTGAGCGATGCCGCTGAGCGCCCCCTGGTGCCGCAATTTCGCCCGGCCGGGTCCAGACGGAAGCGCGCCGTCGAAGACGATGACGTCGTCGTCGGCCTCGTCGCTGCGCAGGCGCAGCACCGCGCGGGGCTCGAAGAACGCGAGGCGCAACCCGATTCCTTTGCGGACGTCGGCGCCATCCTCGACGGTGACGACGCCGCCGGCGGTGAGGTCTTTGACGACGCGAGCGGTGGTCAGCATCCCTCTTCGTACCACGCGCCAGCGGTGCTAGCCCGCGGCCATGCTCTCTTCTGACGACGTCGACGCCTTTGCCGCCCGCCTCGATCAAGCGACGCTCGACGTCAAGCCGACGACGAAGCTGACGGCGACGACGGCCTTCGATCTGAACGATGCCTACGTGGTTCAGCGCGCCGGCATCGGGCTGCGCAAGCTGCGCGGCGACGATCTCGTCGGCATGAAGATGGGCCTCACGTCGCGCGCCAAGATGCTGCAGATGAAGGTCGAGGTGCCCATCTACGGACACCTGACGAAGACCATGATCCTCGACGACGGCGGCACCATCTCGCGGGCGCGCCACATCCACCCGCGCGTCGAGCCCGAGATCGCGTTCATCTTGAAGCACGACCTCGAAGGTCCGGTGACGCCGGCGCAGGCCCTCGCCGCCGTCGACGGCTGCTGCTGCGCGCTCGAGCTCATCGACTCGCGCTTCGAGAATTTTCAGTTCACCCTCGAAGACGTCGTCGCCGACAACGGCTCATCGTCACGCTTCGTGTTGGGATCGGTCTTCAAGCCCCGTGACTTCGACACTGGCAACCTCGGCATGGTGTTGCGCAAGAACGGCGTCGTCGCCGAGACGGGCTCGTCGGCGGCCATCTACGAGCACCCCGCGCGCTCGCTGGCGGCGTTGGCGAACCAGCTCTTTCCCCTCGGCGAGAAGCTCAAGGCCGGCCAGATCGTGATGACCGGTGGCGCGACGGCGGCGATCGCATTGGCAGCCGGCGACCACGCCCGCGTCGACGTCGACGGCCTCGGCTGCGCCGAATTCTTCGTCGGTGCGTGAGTCGCAGAAAGTCCCTGATGTGGGACTCAAATGCTTGAAACGACGTCGTGGGCATTGTCGCCACGGGGGTGAGCGGCTACGTTGACATCAAAGTCAATCAGGAGGCTCCCATGACCCGCTCCGCCGTGATCGTCGACGCTGTCCGCACTGCCCGTGGCAAAAAGAAGGGCGGCGTCTTCAACGAGCTGCACCCGCAAGAGCTGCTCGCCTTCGCGCTGCAGCAGGGCGTGTCGCGCAACGGCCTCGATCCGAAGCTCATCGATGACGTCGTGATGGGCTGCGTGATGCCCATCGGCGAACAAGGCTTCAACATCGCCCGCGGCGCCGCGCTCGCTGCCGGCCTGCCCATCGAGGTCGCTGGCGTGACCATCAACCGCTTCTGCGGCAGCGGTCAGCAGGCTGTGCACTTCGGCGCACAGGCCGTCATGGCGGGCACGATGGACGTCGTCTTCTGCGGCGGCATTGAGTCGATGTCGCGCGTGGCGATGGGCTCTGATGGCGCGTACACCGACGACAAGAACGTGAAGGGCCCGACGAGCGACATGCTCATCGAGCGCTTTCCTGGCCTCGTGCCGCAGGGCCTGAGCGCCGAGATGGTCGCTGAGAAATATGGCATTTCGCGCGCCGACTGCGACGCGTTCGCTGCCGAGTCGCAGCGCCGCGCCGGCGTCGCGCAGAAAGAGGGCCGCTTTAAAAACGAGATCGCGGTGTTCACGACGAAGGACGGCAAGAAGGCCGACACCGACGAACATGCGCGTCCGTCGACGACGGCAGAGGCCCTGGCGGGTCTGCCATCGGTCTTCAAAGAGAACGGCTGCGTCACCGCCGGCAACGCCAGCGGCATCGTCGACGGCGCCAGCTGCGTCGTCGTCATGAGCGAAGAAAAGGCCAAGGCCCTCGGGTTGAAGCCGCGGGCGCGCATCAAGTCGATGGCCGTCGTCGGCAGCGAGCCCGAGATCATGCTGACCGGTCCGATGCCCGCGACCCGCAAAGCTCTCGCGAGCGCGAAGATGACCCTCGGCGACGTCGATCTCTTCGAGGTCAACGAGGCCTTTGCGTCCGTTCCGCTGGCCTTCATGAAAGACCTCGGCGTGCCGCACGACAAGGTCAACGTGAACGGCGGCGCCATCGCCCTCGGTCATCCCCTCGGTGCCACCGGCGGCATGCTGTTCGCGACCTTGCTCAACGAGCTCGAGCGCACCGGCAAGGGCACCGGCGTCGTCACGATGTGCATCGGCTACGGCATGGGCACAGCCACGATCATCGAGCGGATGTGAGAGAGCCCTCTTCGGCGCCATGGCCATAGCGGAAACTATTCTCATCGCCGCGCCGCTGGCGCGTGTGTGGGC
>JANNAY010000365.1:0-2573 GCA_031384945.1 Deltaproteobacteria bacterium | reverse complement strand
CGCCGACGTCGAATTCGCCTCCGTCGCCGCTGGCCACGACTTCAGCTGCGGCGTCCGCGTCGACGACGGCAGCCTCGTCTGCTGGGGCATCAACCCCGCCGGCTCTGCGCTCGACCCGCCCGCTGGCGCGTTCGTCGACGTCAGCTTCGGCGACTCTTTTTACGGCTTGTGCGCCCGCGCCGCTGGCGGCGTGGCCACCTGCTGGGGCGGCGCCATCGACGACACGCCGCCGACGCGGTTCCGCGCCATCGGCGCGGGCGCCAGCCACGCCTGCGGTGTCGTCGACGACGACGACAGCGTCGTCTGCTGGGGCGCCCGCCCCGACGACCCGTGGGTCGTGACGCCCGCCGGACGCTTCGCCGCCGTCACCGCCGGCTTCAACCACAGCTGCGGCCTCGACGACGGTGGCGCGGTCGTCTGCTGGGGCGGCGGCCCGGCGGTCGACGACGTCCCCTCTGGGGCTTTCGTCGCTGTTGATGCCGGCTCGCACCAAACCTGCGCGCTCGATGCAGCGGGCGCCGCGCGCTGTTGGGGGCTCGACAGCGAGACCGGCGATCTCGCGCAGGCGCCGTGACGCTCAGCCACCGATCAGCGCGAGCACGCCACCACCACGCTGGATGTTGACGATCGGCGACGACGACACGCGGCTGACCGCGCCGCCGAGCGCGTCGCCCGCGCCGTTCGAGGCGTAGGCGGAGGCGTCGACGTAGAAGTCGCCGTCGACGACGCTGTCGGGGGTGGCCAGTGTCAGGCGCTGTCGCTGCAGACGAATGCGCTGCTGCACGACCCAGCCGCCGTCGCTGGCGCAGGCGTCGACGAAGCCGCCCCAGTCGCCGGCGAAGTCGTCGCCGAGGGCGACGCTCTTGCCGCCGTAGTCCGAGCTGCGTTTGACGACGACGGCGTCGCGGTGGGCCTTGACCCACGGCAACAGCGCGCGCCGCTCGCCCTCGAACGTCGTCGTCGATGCGTCGATCAGGCGGCGCGTCCACGGCACGTGGCGGCGCGTGAGGGCGCGGGCTTCGTCGTTGAGCCACGCCGCGCCGTCGTCGGCGTCGGCGGCGTCGTCGTTGGCCAGCTCTGACAGCACCGCCAGCAGCGCCTTCTGCTCCAACGGTGCGGCGACGGGGTTGTAGACGTGGTGCGTCTGCGGGCTGCGCAGCATGCGCGCAAAGGCGCCGTCGACGTCGACGCGGCGGGCGAAGATGTGGCGGTACCAGAGGTCGAAGCCGTCGACGCTGACGTCGTCGACGACGACGAGGTCGGCGCGGTGTCCGCGTTCGCGAAAGCGGGCGGCGAGAAAGCGCAGCTCTTCGCGTTGGCTGTCGCCGCGGCGGTGCACCAGTCCGATCGTGGGAACGGGTGTTCTGCCGCCGTCGTCGCGGTAGCGGGCGACGAGGGCGTCGAGCAGTCCGTCGGCGTTCGACGGTGGCGCCACAGGCGTCGGCAGCTGCGGCCACCAGGTGCTCGCGGCGTCGACAAAGGCTCGGGCGGCGATGTCGGAATAGCCCTGCATCGCCGGGATGGTCGCGTTCATCTCGACGAGCCACGGGTGGCCGGCCGCATCGACGAGCAGGTCGGCACGCGCCGTCACGAGGGTGGGTCGAAAGACACCAGCCGTCACGATCTCGCGCTCGAACGGCGAGAGGTCAGCGAGCACTGCGGCGCGCAGCGCGGGACCGAGCGCGCCCGACAGCACCCGTTCGGCGACGTCGACGAGGGCGTCGAGCACGACGCGGGCGACGCGGCTGCGCGTCTGCAGATCGCCGCGCGCCACCGGCGCCGACGGCAGCGCGATCGAGATGGGGCGCAGGGTGTCGCCGTCGACGTAGACGAGGCCGCTGGCGACGGCGCGACGGGCGACGTCTTGCGCAAACCGATGGCGCTCGCTCGACGACAGCGCGGCGACGGCGGCGCTGGCGTCGACGGCGGCGCTGGCGTCGACGGCAGCGCTGGCGTCGACGGCAGCGCTGGCGTCGACGGGCGGGCGGGTGTCGAGGGGCCGGGTGTCGAGGCGCGCGGCGTTGCTCATCGCGCCCACCCTTCGCGCGCCAGCAGCGCGATGACGCGGGCGCGCACGTCGTCGCGGATGGACCGCACCACCTCGACGGCCTTGCCCTTGGGATCTTCGAGGGGCCAGTCGTCGCGGCGCAGTCCCGGCACGGCGGGGCACCCCTCGCCACAGCCCATGGTCACGAGCATCGCCGCGGTGCGGGCGAGCTCGTCGGTCAGCAGCCGCGGCTGCGCGCCAGCGACGTCGATGCCGACCTCGGCGAGCACGGCAACGACCTCAGGGTGCACGCGCGGGCCGGGGTTTGTCCCCGCCGACACCGCGAGCGCCCGCGCCGGGTCGGCCAACGCATTGAAGAAGCTCGATGCCATCTGCGAGCGACCGGCGTTGTGCACGCAGGCAAAGATCACGGTCTCGGTCATGGCGACTCCACAGGGCGAGAGAACAACCAGCGGCCGAGCAGCGCGCCGGCGACGCCGCCGACGAGCTGCGCGGCGACGAACGCGGGCACGTCGCCAGGGCGGATGCCGGCGAAGGTGTCGGTGAGCCCGCGGGCGAGGGTGAC
>JANNAY010000361.1:0-5276 GCA_031384945.1 Deltaproteobacteria bacterium | reverse complement strand
TGTCGCCCAGCCCGTCGCAGAGAAGGTAGCCGCCGGCAGCGACGCCGTGCTCGTATTTGCCGCCGCTCATGGTGATGCTGTCGTTGGTGGCGGCGTCGTCGCGCAATTGCAGCGCGTCATCGTTGTCGACGGGCAGCCGCGCGATGCCGGCGATGGCGAGCGGCAGGTCAGCGCTCTCGCACTGGCAGACGAAGCCGCAGACATCGGCGGCGGCCGCACCAAATCCCGCGATGCCTTCCTCAATCGCCGTGCCGCCGATCGGTCCTTTCACGTCGTTGCAGCGTGTGTCGCAGCCGGCGCCCACGACGCTGTTGACGACGACGACGACGACTGCCGCGGCGGCGCTCTGCAAGCTCTTCATGGTGTGGTTCCCCCCGGAACGATCAGCGGGCGCGGTCTTGCGCGGTCTTGCGCGGCCTTCTTCAACGCCGCCTGCTTCTGCTTCAACGCCGCCAGCTGCTTCTGCAGCGCCTGCTCTTGCGCCTGCAGCTCAGACAACGACGACGGCGCCGTCGACGTCTGCAGCTCAGTCGGCAGCGACACCGGCCGCTCAGCCGTCGACGTCGGACCCGTCGTCGACACGACAGCGCCGGAGACGAAGCCGGGCTCGACGGCCGGCCCATCGCTGACGTCAAAGGCCTCGTTGCCGCCGGAGGAAAAGGCGCCGCCGCTGCCGTCGTTGGTGGTGCCACGGTCTTGCGGGTTGCCCGCGACCGGCAGGCCGACGGGCTTCGACGTGCCGAGGTCAGCGCGCGTGATGCTCAAGCGGCGGTCTTCTTCGTCGAAGAGCTGACCACGCGCGAGGGACGCAGCGACGTCACCCTCGAGCGACGCCTCGTCTTTGAGCTCAGAGATGCGCCGCCGCACGGCATCAGCACGGCGCAGCAAGCGCGCCTCAAGATCGCGGGCGAGGTCGGCTTTTTCGAGGAGGGCTTCGACGTCGTCATCGGCGCCGACGTCGAGGCCGGCGCTGGCGCCTTCGTTGGCGGCGTCTTCGGCGAGGCCGCCGGCGGGGGCGAGGACGGGGGCGAGGGCGGCGCGGACGGCGTCACGGTGGGCGACGAGAGCGCGGTAGGCGTCGACGGCCTCTTGGCGGCGGGCGGCGGGCGCGGCGTCGACGGCGCGGCGGCGCTCGGCGAGGACGGCGTCGGAGAGGCGCAACAAGCGCGCGCCTTCGCGGGCGACGTCGGCGTCGGCAGCGGCGACGGCGCTGCGGGCGCGGGCGGCGGCTTCGTCTTTGGCGAGGGCTTGCTGCAGCGCAGCCTCGAGCGGACCGCGCTCGCCGCGCTGCTTGAGCTTCGCCACCGTCGACGCTGCCTTGTCGCGGGCGCCGGCGGCTTCTTTGGCGGCGCGAGCCACCTTTTGCCGGCGGGCGAGGGCCTGGTCGGTCTTCTCTTGCTGCGCCTTGAGCTCGACCGCCGGACGGGCGTCGGCCAGGCGCACGGCCCGGGTGGGTGCCGCCATCGCAATCGTCGGCGCGCCCCAACAGGCGACGGCGATCATGGAGCGGAGGGCGAGCGAACGAAGCACGTCGGAAGGTTAGCGAATCCCGTTCCACCTGCCTCGACGCATCGGGTCGCATTGGGTCGCCTTGGCGTGAGGGCGGAGCGGCGGCGAGACGCCGGAAATCTGACACCAGGCCTGCGGTTTCTGACGCGGTCGTCGCAACCTGCGGTGAGCGGCAACGCAACACCTCGCTTTCGTCTTTTGTCTGCGAAACCAACTTGTGCGATTCGATTTCTCGGCCCAGCGTCGACAACTCCGGAGGCGGCGAAGATGAAGACGGCGCGCGAGCTACTCTTCGAGGAGGTCATCAATCTCCTCAGCAAAACGCCGGCCGAAGCCGCCGTCGACATGAAGAAAATCATGGCGCGCTACCGGGTGCAGACAAAGCCCGGTGTCGAGATCGCCGGCGCCGCCACGGCGAGAGACGCCCTCGGCGATCGCTTGCTCGGCCTGCTGAAGGCCGGCGGCAACGACGAGCCGACGAAGCAGAAGATCGGCACCACGATCGACGAGTTCCGCATGCAGCTGAAGCAGGCGGGCAACGACAAACCGCCGCCGCCGCCGCGCGCCGTCGGTGCGCTGCCGCTCGGCGCCAAGCCGATGCGTCCGACGCCGCCGCCGTTGTCGACGCCGAAGCCCGCGTCGCCGCCGCCGTTGTCGGCGAAGAAGCCGCCGTCGCCGTCGCCGTTGCGCGACTCGCCGCCGCCGCCGCCCGCGACGTCGAAGGTGCGTCCGTCGGTGACCCTCGGTGTCGGTGAAGCGCCTGCGCGCTTGCCCCGCTCGGCCGAGCCGGTCGCCGGTGGTCCGCGCGCCCGCAAAAAGGCCCGCGCCGAGTGCCCGAAGTGTCACTCGATGGGCGTCGTGCTCGCCCGCTCGTACTCGGGCGACGAGTACTACTCGTGCATCTACTGCGGCTGGCAGGCCTACAAGCCCGCCGACGAAGACGATCCCAACGCGTCCCTCGCGTTGCGCTTGCTCGGACAGACCGCCGGCACCGAATGATGCTTCCGACGGCGGCGCCGCTGGAGACCTATCTCCGCGCCGCTGCCCTCGGCGACGCCGACAGCTTCGCGCGCGCGATGCCCGGACCTTTCGTGTGGGTCCGGCTCGACGAGCGGGGTGGGCGCGATGAGCCCGTGGCGTGGGCGTGGCACGTGTTGATGAAAGAGCACGTCGACGACCTCGACGAAGAGGACGAAGACAGCGACGACGTCTTCGTGGCGGCGCTGCTTGGTGATTCTGCGGCGTCGTCGGATGAAGCGACGGCGACCGGTCCGGCGCAGCCGCCGTTGCCGCTGCCACCGGCCCGCGAGCTCTCGTCGGTGATCGTGGTGCCCGAAGCCGGCGGACGCGTCGGCCGCGCCAAAGGCTCGGTGTTGCGCATCAACGAGCGCAGCGTGAGCCGCCAGCACGCCATGCTCAGCGTCGAGGGCAAGACGTGCTCGGTTGTTGATCTGGATTCAGACAACGGCACCGCCATCAATGGGATGGTGTTGACGCCCGGTTCGCCGCAGACCCTGCGCAGTGGCGACGTGCTCGCCCTGGGCGATGTTGTATTTCTCGTGCTCGACCGCGCGGGATTTTTCAGTCACCTGCCCGCCCTCGCCGGCGGCTAGTTCTTCACCACACGATCTCTTCGTCGCCCGCTCCGCAGACCTCACCCTCGCTTCGCTCGACCTCTCCAGGCCGATTCGCGAACGCGGGCCGCGGGCGCTCGCAAAGCCTCGCTGTGGAGAGGTGAAATCACCAGACGGCGTTCACCAGCGTGACGCGCATGCGCTTCAGCGCGACGGTGCCGCTCACCGGATCGAGCCGGATCGCCTGCACGGTCTCTCCTGGTGCGAGGCAATCCTCGAGGTCGAACACCTTGGTGTGGCGTCCGATGCCGTCGGTGAGGGTCGCGTCGTCTGAGAAGAGCCCGCAGTTGAACAGCGGGTTGTAGAGATCGTAGCGGGCGACGCCGCTGTGGGCCTCTTCGTCGCCGTCGACCTCGACGAACACGCGCTCGTACGTCACCGACGGCGGCAGCCCGAGCATCAGCTGCAGGTCGTTGTTGACGACGAGCACCCGCCCCAACCGAAAGTCATTGATGATCTCGTTGTCGCCGAAGCGGTCCCACGCGTCGGGCTCGAGCATCGCGTCGCTGCCGAAGGTGTCGTTGTACGACCACTGCGCGGCGCCGAATCCGGGCGTGTCTGAGTAGCGGTACTCGGGCTGCTCGACGCCGGTGGCGAACGAATAGTCGATCTCCAGAAAGACGTCGCCGCTGCCGTGGTTGGGGTCGACGACCTCGCCTTCGCCTTCGCCTTCTCCTTCGTTGGCGCCTTCTTCGCCTTCGCCTTCGCCTTCTCCTTCGTTGGCGCCTTCTTCGCCTTCGCCTTCGCCTTCGCCTTCGTTGGCGTTGCCTTCGCCTTCGCCTTCGCCCACGTCGCCTTCGCCTTCGCCGACGTCGCCTTCGCCTTCGCCTTCGCCTTCGCCGACGTCGCCTTCACCTTCACCTTCGTTGCCGTCGCCTTCACCCTCGACGGCGGAGGGCTCTTCGCAGGCGTCGCAGCCGGCGAGGGAGAGGGTCAGCGCAGCAAAGAAGATCGGGCGAAGCATGAAGGCACTTCGCCATCCAACGTCGACGTCGACAACGACACGTGTCGTGCTGCGGTCACGCAACCGTCAAGGATCGACGACGGACCAGGCGGCGCCGCCGGCGGCTGCGCCAACGCCGACGACGACGGCGGCGAGGCCGACCCAGCCGGTGACGGCGGCGCGCTCTTTGTCGACGCCCGGCGCCTTCGCGCTCTCGACGGTGCTGGCGGCTTCGGCGAAGACGGCGAAGCCAACGACGGCGACGAGGGCGCCGGCGCCGACGACGAACAGACCCGGATGAATGTCGAGCGGGGGCGTCGTCGGCTGCGGCGTCAGCGTGGGCGTCGCGTCTGTCGCGGTCGTCGGCGGGGCGAGGGCCGCGCAGGCCTCGGGCGAGAGCAGCGCGGTCTGAAAGGTGGCGGCCGCGGCGGTGCGCTTGGCGCTGACGAGGACGCCGTCGACGACGCGCTTCTCGTCGACGTCGACGTCGCCGCCGACGCGCAGTGCCTCAATCACGATCAGCGGTGCGCCAGCGGCGTGGGCGACGAGGCAGGCGTCGTCACACGACGGCGGCACGGCGGTCGTCGTCGGCTGCGTCTGCGCACAGGTGGCGACCTCACGGGCGAGCTCGGCGGTGAGCGCGGGCTGGTCGTCGTCGGCAAAGCCCACCAACGACAACGACGTTGCGGGCGCCGCCGGAGAGGCAGCGGCGACGACGGAGAGCGCGAACAAGAGCGACAGCATCGTGGGGTTCTACTTCTTCTGCAGCTGCGCGAAGCCATCGTTGAGACGGGCGTTCGCGCCCTTCCAGTCCCCCGCCGAGAAGCGCTGCAGGACGTCTTTGCTGATGGGCTTCACCTTGTTTTGCGTCGTGATCGGCGCCTTGTCGAAGGCGCCGTTGAAGATGGCGAGCTTGCGGCCGACGAAGGCCTTGTCGACGACGACGGCGCTCAAGATTTTCTTGGCTTCGCCGGCGGCCTTTTCGCGCGCCCCCTTGTCGTTGATCGAGCGCGCCCGCGCGATCGCGGCGTCGTAGCCAGGCACGTCGCCGGGCCGGACGCCGCGGCCACGCGCGTCGATGGCCACCAGCAGCACCGGGTCGGGAGGACGGCGCGTGCGCTTGGCCTCGGCGTCGACGACGGCAATGTCGGGCAGCTCGAGCTCAGTCACCTCGGCGACGCCAGCGTCGG
>JANNAY010000356.1:0-3190 GCA_031384945.1 Deltaproteobacteria bacterium | reverse complement strand
GAACGTTCGGCGCAGGAGGCCGCCGGTCAACGTCAACGCGAGCTGCTCACCTGGGAGCGCGCGCCGCTCGAGGGTGCCGCCCGGCAAGAGCGCCGCGAGATCGTCGGCGCGAAACAATGTGCGCGTGACCGCGACGCGGCGGCGCTCGCGGCCTGCGGTGGGCGTTTCCTCCGGGCCCAACGTGCGATCGCTTTGGACGCGCAGCCGACCGGGACGGGCCGGGTCGGCGGCGACGACGTCGTCGGCGGTGAAGCGTCCGCCGGGTCCGGTCGGCGTGTAGCCGGTCAGCTCATATGTCGTCGTCTCCCAAGGCAGCGGCGCGCGCCAGACACCATCGGCGCGCACGGCGTTGGTAACCTCGGTCTCGGTGCAGCGCACGACAGCGCGACGTTGGCGCAGCCGGTCGGCGTCGAGCGGCAGGCCGGGGTCGTCGGTGGTGCGGCCGTGGGCGATGACGAGCAGCTTGAGCACGTTGCCGACGTCGTCGACCTCGAGCGTCAGCGTCTGGGTGACCCGCGGATCAGCCGGCCGGCGCTCGTGGCTCGCGGCGAGCTCCTCCCCCGGGTGCACGAAGAAGATCGCGTGGGCGTTGTCGCCCTTGGGCCGCACGAGCTTCACCGCGAAGTTGCGCTCGACGACCGTGTAGGGGTGGTGCGCCGCCGGCGTGCCGTCGAGGGCGTAGACCTCTTGGCGCAGCATGCTGCCGCGCAGGGCACGGCAGGCCTCGCGCTCCTCGTCGACGGTGAGCCCCGGCGGCAGCACGGTGTCGTCGAGCAGACGCGCCCGTACACCGGCGTCGTCGAGCCCGGGCGGCCGCCAATATTCGCCGGTGTCGCGGGCGTCGAGCAGGCCGGCGAAGAAGTCGGAGACGTGGGCGCGACCGAACCATGCGCCGGTGTGGAACCAAGTCTTCGTCAGTACTGGTGGCACGTGGGCGGCGGGATCGCCGTTCGACGAGGACGCGAACGTCTCGAACGACTCTGTGTCCCACTGCTCGACCATGCCGAAGCCCCGCAGCTCGCGCTCGACGCCGTCGAAGAAGCCGTGGTGGTAGGCGTAGCGGCTGGCGCAGCGGTTCTTGCCGATGTGATCGAGGATCTCGACGCCGGCGACGACCTGCACGGGAAACGGCAGCCGCGTGATCCACGGTTGGCCGCGGGCGCGATCGGCCAACGCGAACGATGTCGACGACGCATAGGTGATGCGAGTCTCGGCCCCGAGGTTGTTCTGGATCGAGGTGAGCAACCACGGCTTCTCGCCGGCGTTCAGGTCGACGTAGGCGATGGGCCGCGGCATGCGCGCCGGCACCGCCGACGACCACACCGCGCAGGCGGTGCCGTGGCCCAGCAGGTCGATGACGTCGAAGCTTGACAGCGCATCAAGCGGCGGCACTGACGACAGCGTGCGCGGCGCCGACAGACGGTTGCCGGCGTGGTTGAACCAGATGCGGGCACCGTCGCGCCCCAAGTAGATCAGATCGCTGGTGCCGCTGCCGTCGACGTCGGCGAGACGCACTTGTTTGGGATCGAATTGGTCGGGCGCGTCGAAGCGCGGGTTACCGCCGAGGACCACCTTGTCGCCGAAGCCGTCGCCGCGGCCGGGCCAGTAGCAGACCTCGCCGTGGCGAACCCGCACGAGGTCGGTGAGGCCGTCACCGGTCATGTCGGCGAGGTGGATGCTGCCCGAGCCGTCGGCGAACACCACAGCTGGGCCACCGGGTCCGTCGCGCGGCGGGGCGTAGCGCTCGGCAGCGGCAAAACCCTGCTTGCCCAGCGAGCGGTAGACGAAGAAAGCGTCGTCTTCGGCGACGACGACGTCTGCGAAGCCGTCGCCATCGAGATCGAGGAAGCGGAGATTGGGATCGTTCCATTCGATGTCGGGGATGGTGCGCAGGGATCGGAAGGCTTCCCATCGGCGCTCGGCAGTGCGCTCGAAGAAGCCCGGCAGCCCGCGCTCGCACGAGAGCAAGTCGAGGTTCCCGTCGCCGCCGACGTCGACGAGCTGTTGGCGCCCGGCGGTGAGCTCGGCCGGCACGGGCAGGCCGCGCTCGACAACGGGAGCAGCGAACACGCCCGCGCCTTCGTTGCGCTTGTAGAGCCAGCCTCGCTCGGCCGGAATCAACACGCCGGGGATGCCGTCGCCGTCTAGGTCGACGAAGCGGGCCCCGCCTTCAAGCCCGCCGTCGAGGCCACTGAGGCTTTCCGGCGGCAGCACGCGCACGGTGTCGTCGAGGATCGGCCGGCGCCAGCCGAGCTCCAGTCGCGGCAGGGCAGCGCGACGGTAGCCGGCGCCGGCGCGCGTGTAGCCGGCCTGCTCGACGCCGATCAGCGTGGTGACGGCGGGGTCGGGGTCGTGCGTGAGGTCTGTCGAGCGCACCAGGCACGGCGCCGCTCCGGTTTCTGGGAACCGGTGGAACATCAACACGCGACGGCACAGGCGCCACGTGCGGACTTCGAACGTCGGGCGCCAGCTCGAGAACGGGTCAGCGCGCACCGTCCACCGCGGCCGCGCGAGGTCGTCATCGTCGCGCGGACCCGGCGCCACTTCGTGGTGCTCGCCATAATCCAGCACGACCTCGAAGTGCCAATCGTCGTCGATGTCGGACGCTGCGTCGTCGCCCCACACCGGCACGCGGTTCCCATATTGGACGCACTTGAGGTAGCGCTGGGCGGTCGTGGTGCAACCGCCGCCGGGCAAGAAGCGCTGACGCTCGTAGGTGGCGCCGACATCGACGCCGTCCCCGTCTTCCGCTTTGTAGCGGTAGCGGACCACGCCGCCCCGATCGTCGCGCGTCTCGTCGAGGAGCCAAGAGAACACCCGGCCGCGTGCTTTGGGATCGGCGATCCGCGCGCGAGCGTCGCGCCCGTAGAACTGGGTGACGTTGTCGCGAGTGATGACACGCCAGTGCACATCGTCGTCCTGACGGCGGGTCCAGCGCTCAATGCGCGCGAATAGACCTTCGATGCGTGGGCGGTAACGGTCAACCTGATATGTGGCGCCGCCAACCGTTCGAGCGGGCAGCTTCTCTCTCGCCCATTTGCCTTGGGCGTCCTGAACGAGCACCGGCACCAAGTCTTCGGCACCGGAGAGAAGGAAGACGTCCGACTCCTGCGCGTCGAAGTACTGAGGAAGACCCTTTTCCGTCTTGCGCGTGATCGACGGGAGCGAAAGGCTCCAGCCGAAACCGAAC
>JANNAY010000330.1:0-2081 GCA_031384945.1 Deltaproteobacteria bacterium | reverse complement strand
CGCCTTCAGGGTCTCGCCGAAGTACATGATGCCGTTGAATCCCAGCGTGTCGAGGAAGGGCAAGCAGCGGCTCAAGCGATGCACATCAACGGCCTGCACGCGGCGCATGCGCCGGTCTTGCTGGTCCCAAAACCGAATGTCCTGGATCGCAGGCACGCCGTCGCTCGTGGCGAGGGCGCTGCCGCCGTCGGAGCCGCCGGGGTTGTAGCCGTAGTAGACGCACTGGGTTTCGGTCGACGACGCGTCGGTCTGGCTGAACCACGCTGAGTAGCTGCCGTCGGCGTTGCGGCGCTCCCAATTGCCGTCGACGACGCGGACGCCGGCGCGGAAGCCGTACTTGACGTTCTTCAGCGCCGCCGAATCGCCGCCGGCGGGCAGGTCGATCAGCTGCCAGTCGGGCGAGAGCGGGACGCCGACGCCTGGGTTGGTGTCGAACGCGCCCGTCGCTTCGTTGATGCCGCAGACGTCGGGCGTGCCGATCACCTTTTGGGTGAACGACGCCGCGTCGACGCCGGTGGGCAGGCTGAGCTTGCCGACGCCGTGGGCCTGGTCGCGCACGAAGGGCAGCGTCTGCGAGGTGTACGCGAGCCACGACTTGCCACCGGGGCAGCCGATGGCGCCCGACGACGGATCGTCGCAGGGCAGGGTGAAGTCGGAGCCGCCGAAGGTGCCGTCGGAGTTGACGTCGAGGCGCGGGGCGTTGGCCGTGGCCGACGCGCCGGCGCCGAGGCGGTGCAGCTCGACGCGTCCGGCCGTGGTCAACGACGGCTTCAACAGCGTGATGTCGTTGGCGCCCTCGGCGAAAAAGACACCGGTGTTGCTGTGCATGCGCCCAGTGACCGACGAAGCTTCGGGCAAATAGTACTCAATCGGTCCATCCATGAAGATGGCAAATTGAAATACAGGAATCAGGTTGACCGAGATGGCGTCGGCGACGGTGGCGACGGCCTTGTCGACGCGCGCGGTGGCGAGCACCTGAATCGGCAGCTGCGTCGCGATCAGACCGCGAAACGGCCCCGTCGCCAATGTCGTCGGCGCGGGCGGCGGCGACGGCGGCGTCAGCGACGTCTCGCCCGTCGCCGAGTTGAAGTACTTGATGCTGTAGCCCGTCGAGTAGTCGGCCTTCGGCATCGATGTCGAGAGCTGCGTCACGGCGGTCGTCGACAGGGCGGTCAAGTCAGGGGTCGGCGAGTTGCGCAACTCTTGGGCGACGAGGCCGACGCCAACGGCGACGCCAGCTTCGGCGGCGTAGACGGCTTTGACGGCGCTCGCTTGCTGGTGCGACTCGGTGGTGTCACGCGACGTCGCGACGAGGATCACCGCCGACAACGTCGCCAGGACGACGCCAAAGACGAGGACGAAGACGAGGGCGTAACCACGTTGGTGTTTCATACACCCCTCCGATTGCGAGCGGCGGAAAGAACGAAGCTGGCGCGGTACCGGCGGCCGGTGGCGAAACCGCTGAGCGTGCGGTTCGAGAAGGTCGTCGGAGGACGCACCTCCATCCCGTCGGGCGCGCGGCCGAACGTGACGAGGCCGATGCGCAAACCCAGGAACGTCGTGGCGTCGGCGCCCGCGGGCAATTCGGTGCTCGTCGCCGTCGACGACGCCGTCACGGTTTCGCCAGCATCGACGACGCCGTTGCCGTTGATGTCGTAGATGCGCTCGACCTGCAGGTCGACGACGTGCTCGAGGATGTCTTCGAAGGTGGCCCCACCATCGATGGACCGCTGCAAAGCGCGATCGCCAGACGCCGTCGCTGTGCTCAAGCGGTAGACGAATTGAGTGCCGACCAACATTTGCAACGGCGCCATCTTGCTGAGCAAATCACTGATGCTGCTGGCGTCGGGGTCGTATTTGTTGTTGTAGTTGGCGACGACGTCGTCGCCCTGCTGACCGCCGGGAAAGTTGAGCTTGCACGGGGTGCCGCCACTGGCGTTGTGTCCCGTCATCTCGAGGCTCTGTGAATCGCCGATGAGCAGGATGCGGCGTCCTTCGACCTCAGCCTCGCTGCAGGTGTCGAGGTCGAACGGGCAGACGCCAGAGACGCCGCTGATGGTGAGTTTGTCGGCGTTGACGTT
>JANNAY010000310.1:0-9067 GCA_031384945.1 Deltaproteobacteria bacterium | reverse complement strand
CGTCGCCCCAGAAGACGAGGGCGCGCGCCTTTTGTCCCGTCAGCAGCGAGGTGACGTTGCCGCGGGCGTCGGTGGGGATGGGGCGCTTGTCGTCCCACGTCTCGCCCGACGTCGAGATCCACGCGCGCGATTGCTTGAACGCGTCGTTGAACGGTCGCTCGGGCGAGTACTCGCGCAGCTCGCTGAGGTTCTCGCCGATGCCCGACGACACTGTCGCGGCCAACGGCGTCCGCGCCGCCGACGTCGCTGGCGGCGCCTTGGCGATGTTGAGGTTGGCAGCGGGCACCTTGGCGCCGAAGTCGAGGTCGTTCTTTGGTTTGTCGCAGGCGGCGGCGCTGCTGGCGACGAGGAAGGAGAGCAAGGCCAGAGTGCAGGCGCGCAGCATGATCATGTCTGGGGAACCACCTTGGGAGCGCTGACGGAGGGCGGGTTGACGTTGACCATCGGCTGCTGCGGCACGACCGGCATCGGCACCAGCACATAGCTGCCCGAGGTCGGTGGTGTCTCAGAGATGCCCTTGATCAACCCCATCAAAGCGCCGGCGAAGAAGAAGGGAAAGTTGGTGAACAGACCGTTGGGAACCAGATCGACCGTATACATCATGAGCATGCAGCCCATGCCCACGAGCAGGTAGCGGTCTTCTGAATTGGTCAGCCGCTTCAACCGTCCACGAAGATAGAAGATCGGCGCCAGCAACAAGCCGAAGACGCACAAGGCGCCCCAGGCACCGCTGACGCCATAGATGACGATCCAGTAGCCGTCAGAGACCGAGACGGGTTCGTCTTTCCATGGCGAGAACAGCATGTTGCGGCGAAACCGACCCCAACCAAAGATGGGCTTCTTGGCGGCGTGCTTGCTGAGGTCGGCCTCATTGGTGAAACGGAATTCGAGCGACTGCGCGCGATCAGGGCCCGCGCTGTCTTTGATGAACTGCGTGATCTCTTTGTGGGGGAAGACCTCGGTCGCGCGCGAGATCGGGTAGGCGACGATGAGGCCGGCGAACATCAGCAGCACGCGCAGCTGCCACTTCGGCGTGAAGAAGTGCAGCACGCTGGTGAACAAGAACGCAAAGATGGCCGCGCCCAGCGACTTGCAGCCGAGCAGCACCACCAGCAGAAACATGCTGAGGTAGCGACCCTTGAGCCGCATGATGGTCGGCTTCTTCGATAACGTCAGAATGACGCCGGCGAGGCACGCCGCGGCAAGAAAGAGCGTCAAGCCAAGGCCGTGTCCCATGAACACCATCGGGCGGTAGCCGCCGCCGCGCATGGTTTGAATAAAGTCGTGCTGCGCGAAGCCGTATACCCAATTGTGCATCTGCGGGCTCATGACGATTTCAGTCATGATAAAAGGCACGTAGATGAGCGCAGCCACCTGAAACCCGCGCAGCAGAGTGCGGGCATCATCGCGGGTGGTGAACATGGCGCGGCCGAGCACGAACGGTATCAAGTAGGTGTAGATGTGGCCGAAGCAGACCGAGATCGCCTCCCACGTGGTCAGGGGCTCTAGGTTGGCCATGCCGTAGTTCAGCGGCTCTTGGTTCGTCTGCGACGTGCCAAAGGCGCCGATCATCATCACGAGCACGATGACTTCGGCCGACCGAAACGGCTTCGCCGCGATCAGCTTTCGGCGCGCGGCCCCGACGAGCACGACGCCGAGGATGGCGCCGATGGCGGCGAACTCTTGCTTGCCCAGCGGCTGAAACGGCGCCTTCAGCTCGACCTTCTCGGGCAGAAAGAGCATCGCGCCCATGAACGCGATGAGGATGGCCACCGTGGGCTTGAACCGCGCGAACGCCGCCAGACACACGAGGGGCCAGGCGATCAGCGCCAGATTCGAAAGTGGATTGCCCACAGCCCAGTCCTAACGCAGCCGACGACGTCCTGTCCGCTGTCTCACGGCGCTGGACGTTTCATCTCGCGGCCCCGGCGCCCATGAGCTCGTCGGAAACACGGCCCTGCTCGTCGTTGAAAACCCCCAGCCCCGAATTTCGGGGAGGGGACGTCGGGCCGCGCTGCGCGCAGGCTCTTGTGCAGACCGCTGCCCGCCGCGCCGCGTGACGTCGGCATCGTGGTGCGTATTGCGCTGGTCGATTGATCTTTGATGCAGCAATCAAGAGCCTGCGCGCAGCGCGGCCCGATGTTCCCTCCCCGAAATTCGGGGCTGGGGGTCTTCAGGCGAGCGGGAAGCGGTTCCGACGAACTCAGGCCTCAGGCGCAGGCGTCGACGTCGAGAAGGGGTCGCGCTTGAACCAGCCAAAGGCGACAAGCATGACGGCGGCGACGACGATGTAGACGTCGGCGACGTTGAAGACGCCGCTTCTGACGGGGCCGACCTGCAAGAGGGCGAAGTCGACGACGCGGCCGCCGTCTCGGGCGACGCGGTCGATGAGGTTGCCGACGCCGCCGGCCAGCAAGAGCGCCAGAGCCGCGAACGTCGTCGGGGCGAGCTTCTTGCGCAGCAAGACCCAAAGCAGGCCGCTCAACAGCAGGCCGACGACGCCGATGAGCACGCCCTGGCGAATGCCCTCGGGCAGCGACCGCCCAAGGCTGAGAAACGCGCCGGGGTTCTCGGCGTAGGTGAGCTTGAAGAAGCCGTCGACGACGTGGACGACGTCGGCGCCCTTCAAGTGCTGCACGGCGAGCACCTTGGTGGCCTGGTCGCAGGCAACGCAGGGGAGCAACAGCGCGAGAAGGGCAAGAAAACGCATGCGCCGAAAACGCAGCAGCGGCGCCGACGATTCCCAGCCGAAGCCGGGGTCGTCGACGCCGCTGCCAACTCGAGACTCAGCGCTTGGCGTCGAAGCGGTCGAGCATCGTCACCTTCGTCCACGCGGCGACGAAGTCGTTGACGAAGCGGGCGCCGCCATCGGCCTGGGCGTAGACCTCAGAGACGGCGCGCAATTCGGCGTTCGAGCCGAAGAGCAGGTCGACCGACGAGGCCGTCCAACGGGGCTTGCCCGAGGTGCGGTCGACGCCGTCGTAGACGCCGTTGGTCTTCGACTTCGACCACTTGGTCTTCATGTCGAGCAGGTTGACGAAAAAGTCATTGCTCAACGTGCCGGGACGCTCGGTGAGCACACCCAGCGACGAGCCGCCGCTGTTGGCGTTCAACGCGCGCAGGCCGCCGACCAGCGCGGTCATCTCGGGAACGGTGAGCGTGAGCTTGTTGGCTTTGTCGACGAGCAGCTCGGCGGGCGAGCGCGTGTTGCCGGCGCCGAAGTGGTTGCGAAAGCCGTCGGCGGTGGGCTCGAGCACGGCAAACGAAGCGACGTCGGTCTGCTCTTGCGTCGCGTCGGTGCGGCCGGGGACGAATTTGACGACGACGTCGACGCCGGCTTTTTTGGCGGCTTGTTCGACGCCGACGTTGCCGGCGAGCACGATGAGGTCGGCGAGCGAGACCTTGGCCTTCTTCGATGACTTATTGAAGTCGTTCTGGATCTCGGTGAGCTTGGCGAGCACCGTGGCGAGCTCGGCGGGCGTGTTGGCGGCCCAGTCTTTCTGCGGCGCGAGGCGAACGCGGGCGCCGTTGGCACCACCGCGCATGTCGGTGCCACGAAAGGTCGACGTCGACGACCACGCCGCGCGCACGAGCTCAGCACCGGTGAGTCCCGAGGCTGCGATCTTCGACTTGAGGGCTTTGACGTCGGCGTCGTCGACGAGGGCGCCTTCGACGGCCGGCACCGGGTCTTGCCAGAGCTGGGCTTCTTTCGGCACCTCGGTGCCGAGGTAGCGAGCGCGCGGACCCATGTCGCGGTGGGTGAGCTTGAACCACGCCTTGGCGAAGGCGAGCTTGAATTCTTCGGGGTTCTTTCTCCAACGCTCACCGATGACCTTGTAGGCGGGGTCGAATTTCAGGGCGAGGTCGGTGGTGAACATCATCGGCGCGTGGCGCACCTTGGGGTCGTGCGCGTCGGGCACGAGGTCTTTGCCGGCGCCCTTCGCCGGCTCCCACTGCACGGCGCCCGACGGGCTCTTGGTCTTCACCCAATCGAAGCCGTAGAGGTTGTCGAGGTAGCTCGTCGTGAACGCGATGGGATTGTTCGCCCATGCGCCCTCGAGGCCCGAGGTGATCGCGTCTTTGCCTACGCCGGTGCCGCATTTGTTGTCCCAGCCGATGCCCTGCGCCTCGACGTCGCTCGAGGCGGGGTCTTTGCCGACGCATTTGTCGGCGGAGTGGGCGCCGTGAGCTTTGCCGAAGGTGTGGCCGCCAGCGATGAGGGCGAAGGTCTCTTCGTCGTACATGGCCATGCGGCCGAAGGTCTCTCGGATGTCTTTCGCCGACGCGAGCGGGTCAGGGTTGCCGTTGGGTCCCGTCGGGTTCACGTAGATGAGGCCCATCTGCACGGCCGCGAGGGGCTTCTCGAGCCCGTCTTTGCCCTTCGGTCCGTGGCGCTGGTCGGCGAGCAGCTTCTGCTCAGGACCCCAGTACACGAGGTCAGGCTCCCACTCGTCAGCGCGGCCGCCGGCGAAGCCGTAGGTCTGAAAGCCCATCGTCTCGAGGGCGACGTTGCCCGAGAGCACCATGAGATCGCCCCACGAGAGCTTCTGCCCGTACTTCTGCTTGATGGGCCACACGAGGCGGCGGGCCTTGTCGAGGTTGGCGTTGTCGGGCCAGCTGTTGAGCGGCTCGAAGCGCAGTTGCCCGCCCGCGCTGCCACCGCGGCCGTCGCCCATGCGGTAGGTGCCGGCAGAGTGCCAGGCCATGCGGATGAAGAATGGACCGTAGTTGCCGTAGTCAGCCGGCCACCACGGCTGCGACGTCGTCAGCACGGCCTTGATGTCGGCTTTGACTGCTTTAAGGTCGAGGGTCGCGAACTCCTTCGCGTAGTCGAACTTCTGACCGAGGGGGTTCGACTCGACGGCGTGCTGGCGCAGCGGCGACAGGTCGAGCTGGTCGGGCCACCAGAACGAGTTGTCTTTGGCTTCGCCGTCAGCGCGGGCGACGGCGCTGGCGACAAAGGCGACGAGGGCGACGACGACGACGTGAGAGCGGGAGCGTGGATGCAGCATGCGGGTCCTCCGAATTCGAGAGACAATTGGACTTTGTCTAAACCGTTACGATGCACGCGTGTGCGAAATCGTCGCAGCCGCTTCACAAGGCGGGGATCCTCGAGCCACAATGCGCTGCGTCACGGCGGATTGACATTCTTGTCAAGCGGTCGCTACGTTCCGGGCAAACCGTCGAACGTGAGGCACTCGCCATGGCCCAGCCCGCTTCTTCCAACTTCTTCCTCGACAACGACGACCTGCGCTTTCAGTTGAGCCGCCTCGACTGGGACACCATCACGAAGATGCAAGAAGAGCTGTTTCAAGACGAAGACGCCTTCAAGTCCGGCGCCGACGCCCGCGCCTTTTACGACGAGCTGCTCACCTCGCTCGGTGAGTTCACGGCCAAAGAAGTGGCGCCCTACGAGCGCGAGCTCGACGAGCAGCACCCCGAGCTTGTCGACGGCGAGGTCGACGACCCGCCGCGCATGAAGAAGATTCTCAAGCAGCTGGCCGACCTCGGCGCCATGGGCCTGTCGCAGCCGCGCCGCCTCGGTGGCAGCAACGCGCCCCTCATCATCAACAGCGCCCTCGTCGAGATGCTCACCCGGGCCGACGCCAGCCTGACCGGCTCGTTCGCCTTCTACGGCGGCATCGCTTCGTCGCTGATGTTCTTCGCCTCTGACGAAGGCAGCGTCGAATTCAAAGACGGCGTGCCGGTGAAGTCGCGCTTTGACGACGCCATTCGCCGCATCGCCGAGGGCAAAGAGTGGGGCGCCATGGTGCTCACCGAGCCCGGCGCGGGCTCTGACCTGGCGCGCTTGCAGTCAAAGGCGACCGAGCAGAAAGACGGCACCTGGCGCCTGACCGGACAAAAAATCTACATCACGGCCGGCCATGGCGAGCACCATGTGGTCATCGCCCGCAGTGAAGATGAAAGCACCCATCCGGGGCTCAAGGGTCTGAGCCTCTATTATGTGCCGCGCCACGTCGACAAGAACGGCAAAGCTGTGCCCAAGGGCACCGCGGGTGCCAAGCGCAACTTCGA
This sequence comes from Deltaproteobacteria bacterium, assembly GCA_031384945.1. GTDB lineage: Bacteria > Myxococcota > UBA727 > UBA727 > VGSZ01 > VGSZ01. The sequence goes on along the minus strand of JANNAY010000310.1, from coordinate 3,031 downwards.
GATCGGTGGCGTCGAACACAAGATGGGCCAGCACTCGACCGTCGCTGCGACCATTCACTACGAAGACTCTGTCGCCGAGCTGATCGGCAAGCGCGGCGAGGGCTTTCGCCTGATGCTCGTGCTGATGAACAACGCCCGCATCGCCGTCGCCTTCGAGGCCATCGGCACCTGCGAGGCCGCCTTTCGCACCGCCCGCGCCTACGCCGAAGAGCGCGTCACCATGGGCAAGCGCATCGCCCAGCACGAGATGATCGCCGACTACCTCGACGAGATGGACGTCGTCATCCGCGGCCTGCGCGCCGTCACCTTCGAGGCCGCCTTTTTCGAAGAGGTCGCCATGCGCACGAAGGTCATGTTGAAGACCCGTCCGCCCGCGGGTGAAGATGACAGAAAGGCGCAAGAGAAGAAGGCGAAGAAGTATGCGGCGAAGGCGCGCAAGCTGACGCCTCTCATCAAGTACTGGGGTGGCGAAGAGGCCGTGCGGCAGACCCGCATGTGCATGCAGATTCTTGGCGGCATTGGCTACATCGTCGAGACGGGCGCCGAGAAGCTCTTGCGCGACGCCCTCGTCATCCCCGTCTACGAGGGCACCTCGCAGATTCAGGCGTTGATGGCGCTGAAAGACAACCTGCAGGCCGCCATCAAGAACCCCGGCAAGTTCGCCCGCAAGGTGGCCGAGACGCGCATCACGGCGTTGTCGTCGTCAGACGCCCTCGAGAAGGGCGCTGCGCGCATCCAGATGCACGCCAACTCGGCGATGCAGACCATCATCTCGCGCATCGCCGTCGACAAGCTCTCGGGTGTCGGCAAGCGCCCGTTCGGTGAGTGGCGCTCGACGCTGACCAAAGAGTGGGACCCCGCCGTCGACTTCTCGTTCGGCATGCTGCACGCCGAGCGCTTGACCAAGTTGCTGACGTGGGCGGCCACCGCCGAGGTGCTCGTCGCCCAGGCCCGTGAGGCGTCGACGACGACGGCCTTGCAGGCGCACGCCGAAGAGCGCCGCGAGTTGGCCGAGCGCTTCATCGAGCGCTTCGAGCCCCGCTGCCGCGGCGTCATCGCCGAGATCGAGGCCACCTCGCCCTCGCTCATCGATCGCCTGCTCGGCAAGAAGCCGGCGAAGAAGACCGCGGCGTCGACGTTGTCGAAGGCCGCGGAGTAGTCGTTCGTCATGGGCGCGCTCCTCTTCTCGGGCGCGTTCTTCATCGTCGTCGCCGTCCTCCTCATGCGCGGGGGGCGGCGACGTCTTCGTTCTGCCGTCGAGGTCGACCACCACGTCGTCGCCAGCGACCGCGACATCGACTTCGTCGTCAACAAGGTCAAATGCGTCTGCGGTCGGTGGCCCGACCGTGACGGCGAGGGTCCGCGTCGTCACAATGGCGGTGAGGCGTGGGGCGTCGAGCTCTCGTGCGTCTGCGGCCGCCGTCGTTCGTTGGTTTTTGTCGTCGGAAATTGAGAATTCACATGCAACCCAGCATCCACGACATCGACGAGGCACGCGCGCTGGGCCGCCGCTTCTACATCTCGCGCAAGATTGATCGGCGTTGGGTGCACCAGAGCGAGCTCTTGCCCCTTGACGTCGTCACGGGGCAGGTTCCGGCTGGCGCCGACGTCGCGGTCTTCATGGCCTCGTCAAACGGCGACCTGCTGTATTGGAGCGCCGCGCACCCCCAGACATACAATTCGAGCGTGCTGCTCTTGCCGATCGAGAACATTCTCTAAGGCGTGCGGAGCGGGATCGCCAGACGCCCGGATCGTCGTCGGCCACCACCTCACCCCCGCGCTTCGCGCTCCCCTCTCCCAAAGCGGAGAGGGGATTCCTTTATCGTTGTCGCGTTGGCGGAGCGCCGCTTTACTCTGCATTCTTGCAGGCGTGTCGCCGAGGTAGGTTGCGATCACCGTGAGAAACTCGTCGTGTAAAGGTCTGCCGTGTGCGGATTCAATGTGCTTTGAATCTGGCCATCTGCGCGATGAAGCCTCCCTGCATTGCCGTTAGCGCGGAAAACGATCGACCTCGCTGCGCCCGCAACATCACTGAATCAATCGACGTACTGTCAACGCGGCAACGATAAAGAAATCCCCTCTCCGCTTTGGGAGAGGGGAGCGCGAAGCGCGGGGGTGAGGTGGTGGCCAGCGACGCTGCTCGTCTTGGCGATCGGTGCGCACCGCCATCGTGGGGCTTGGGACTGCCAACAGGCGTGGTAGGCGAGGCCATGAACGACGTCGTCGGCGGCAGCACCACGCAGAGCACCGCCCTGGTCTGTCTGCCGACCTACAACGAGCGGCAGAACCTGCCGTCGCTCGTCGAAGAAGTGCTCGACACCGCCCCCGTCGACGTTCTCGTCATCGACGACAACAGCGCCGACGGCACCGGCCGCGTGGCCGACCTCTTGGTGAAGAAAAATCCCGGACGCTGCTTCGTGCTTCACCGCGGCAAGAAGCTCGGCCTCGGCACCGCCTACGTCGACGGCTTCCGCTTCGGCCTCGAGCGCGGGTACCGGCTGTTGTTCGAGATGGACGCCGACTTCTCGCACCAGCCTCGTTACCTGCCCGAGCTCTTGCGCGCGGCCGAGACGCACGACCTCGTGTTGGGCTCGCGCTACGTCGACGGCGGCGGCACCGAGAACTGGGGCATGGTGCGGCAGGCGCTGAGCCGCGGCGGTTCGGTGTACACAAGGTCGATCTTGCACATGCCGGTGAAAGACCCCACGACGGGGTTCAAGTGCTTTCGCCGCGAGGTGCTCGACGCCGTCGATCTGAGCACCGTGACGACGACGGGCTACGCCTTTCAGATCGAGCTGACGTACCGGGCGTGGAAGCTGGGGTTCCGCATCAAAGAAGTTCCCATCGTCTTTTATGAGCGCGAAAACGGGAAGTCGAAAATGTCCGGCGAGATCGTCCGTGAGGCCGTGAGCGCGGTGTGGAAGATGCGGTTCCGGTGAGAGGGCAGCAGCCTCGCTCACCGTGGCCGCCTCGGCTCGCGGCCACCCCCCCAGCCCCCCTCCCTAAAGGGAGGGAGGCGGAGGGGGGAGGA
>JANNAY010000272.1:0-4375 GCA_031384945.1 Deltaproteobacteria bacterium | reverse complement strand
TAGATGACGACGCTGAAGAGGGGCAAGACCAGCGCGAGCATGCGCAGCATGTTGCGCCGCTCTTCGCTGTCGCCCGCCTCGATGCGGCCCGCCGTCAGGCACATGCCTGCGAGCACCGTGAGCCAGAAGACGATGTCCCAGCGCAACGTGAGCATCAGGTGCGACGGAACAGCGAAGCGATCGCCGAAGACCTTGGCGACGATCTGCGACAACGATGAGCTGCCAGCGCCGCTTCCGGCGACGCCGCCGCCGACGTCGACGGCGCTGTCGGCGAGCGACAAGACGTGCAAGCCGAAGCCGACGACGGTGAAGCCGACGACAGCGGCGACGACGGCGAAAAAGTCGGCGCGGGCGCGGGCAGCGTCGACGCCGCGCAAGTCGGCGTAGCGGGCCCAAACGAAGACCAGCAGCGTTGGGCCGTAGAAGACGGCCTTGATCGAGATGAGCAGCGAAAAGGCGATGGCGGCGCCGGCAACGACGACGGCACCGCGGCGACGCACCAACAAGGCCGCGCACGCGACGAGAAAGCCAAAGACCACGAGCGGATCGAACCGGGCCGCCGAGCCGTGCTGCAGCACCACCGACACGGACGCGCCAGCCAGCACGCCGAACAGCGCCGCCGGCAAACTCTTGAGCAAGCGCCAGCCAACGAAGGCGGCGACGACGGCGCCGACGATGGAGACGGCCCACATGACGCGGCGAACGATGAGCACCTGCAGCGCTTCATTGTCTTCGATGCGCAACACCCAGCCGAACAAGTGTGTGTGGAAGGTGAGCAGGCGCCCGCTCAGCTCGCCGCGCGCCGCGAGGTGCACCTTTGAAAGGAAATAGAACTCGTCCCAATTGATGTTGGTCAATCGGATCAAATTGAAGCGCAGCGCAAAGACCCACACGAGGGCACCGAGCAGCACCACGGCCAGCCCGCGCGAGACGCTGCGGTCGGCGTCGTCGTTCACGGCTTCTGCGACGCTGCCGCGGTCGGCGCCGGCGCTTTCGTCAAAACATGCGCGACCTGAGGAGCGGCGATGCGTTTGTCTTCAAGCAGCTCTTCGAGCAGGCGGCGGTTCACCGACAGCAGGTCGGCGAGAAAGGCGAGCAGGCCGGTTTGGAATCCGATGATCATCATCGTCGCTGCGAGGATGACGGACTGGACGTGGCCGCCGCCGTCGCCTGAGGCGTAGAACCACAAGAAGCGGGCGCCGAAGACGACACCGACCAGAAACAACAACGCGCCGATGCTGAAGAAGAAACGAAACGGCCGGTACACGACGATGATGCGCACCATCGTGGCGATCGATCGCGTGACGTAGTTCCAGATGCCGCGCACCAGGCGCGACGGCCGCAGGTCGCGGTTGACGCGAATGGGGACGGATACGATCCCCATATTCTTTTGGCCGGCCTGAATGATGGTTTCAAGCGTATAGGTGTAGCTCGAGAACACGTTCAGCCGCGCTGCGGCCGAGCGCGAGATGGCGCGAAAGCCGCTGGGGGCGTCGCCGACGTCGGTGCTCGAGACGAAGCGCACCACCGCTGAGCCGAGCTTCTGCAGCCCCTTCTTGACGATCGAGAAGTGCGAGATCGTGGCGATGGGGCGCTCGCCGATGACGATCTCGGCCTGGCCCTTGAGGATGGGCTCGAGCAGCAGCGGGATGTCGGCGGCGTTGTACTGGTCGTCGGCGTCGGTGTTGACGATGATGTCGGCGCCGCGCTCGAGGCAGCTCTTCAAGCCGAGCATGAAGCCGCGGGCCAGACCCTGGTTGGTGGGAAAGCCGACGATGTGGTCGACGCCGTGGGCGAGGGCGACTTCGCGGGTGCGGTCGGTGCTGCCGTCGTCGATGATCAGCCACTCGATCACGTCGACGCCGGGCAGCGAACGGGGCAGTTGCGCGAGGGCGATGGGCAGCGATTCCTCTTCGTTGAAGCAGGGAATCTGGATGATGACCTTCATGCGCGCGTGTCCTCGCCGATGTCGCGGATTGCTCCCACGGCAGCGCGCATATAGCGGCAGAAGTTGGCCGAAACCATGGCCCAATCACCTCGCCCACGACGCTTCGACGGCGCCGACGAATCGCAGTAGCAGGCGGCCATGACGAACCCGTTGGCACCGCTCGAGGCGTCTTCGCAGGGCCCCGCGACGTCGCGCACGTTGTGGGCCGCCGCCGCTGTCGTCGTCGTCTTCGGCGTCGTGCTTCGCTTGATGGGCTTCTTCGATCTGCAGCTGTGGCTTGACGAGGCGAGCTGGTGCAAGCGCCTCGTCGACGGCCACTACGGTTGGATTCGCCCCGTCGGATACATGTGGATCACGCGGCAGCTGGTGCTGTTTCACAACACCGAGCCGATGCTGCGTTCGCTCTCGTACGTCGCTGGCATCGCCCAACTGCCCCTGCTCTACCTGCTGGTGCGCCGCGTGGTCGCCGTGCCCGCCATCGCCGTCGGTGCCACCTTTGCGTTGGCCATCCATCCCATCGCCGTGGCGATGACCAAAGAGTTCAAGCCGTACGCGCTCGAGAGCTGCCTGCATGTGCTGCTGCTGCTCTTGGCATTTGGCTATGCGACGACGCAGCGACGAGGATTGCTGGCGGCGACGCTGGGTCTCGCCATCGTCGGACCGCTGTTCGCGTGGACGCTGGTCTTCGCCTACCCGGGCGTCTTCAGCGTCATCGGCCTGGCGGCGCTGTTCAAGCGCCGGCGCGACGTCGGCGTCGTCGTCGTCGGCACCGCCCTGACCTTCGCGGTGTTGATCGCGATCTTCGTGGCGCGGGTCTCGAAAGAGAAGCGCGACACCGACTTTTGGGGACAAAAGTACGACGTCTTCTACATCGCCGACGGCGGCCTCTTCGATCGCGTTGCCTGGGCCGCAAAGAAGTCTTTCGACATCGCCACCTTTCCCGCCGACCTGCATTGGCCGTGGCCTGGCCGTGAGGCCCTCGCCGTCGTCGTCGCCCTCTTCGTCGGCGTCGGCTGCACAGCCATCGTCGTCCGCCGCCAGTGGACGATCGTCGCGCTCTTTCTCTCGCCGTGGCTGGTGACACTGGCGTTCAACCAGCTTGGGCAGTGGCCCTACGGCTTGTTTCGCACCAACGTCTTCTTGCTCTCGTACACGATCGCCCTGGCCGCGCTCGGCGTCGACGCGCTGCTGGCGCCCCTGTTCAAACGCCGGTCCGCCGCCGCCGTCGTCGTCTTCGCCGCCATTGCGATCGCTTTTCCGCACGACCTCGCGGCCTTTGGCCAGAAGCGCGCAGGCACGTTGACCGCCGAGGCGTCGGTGCGGACCGCGCTCGAGAAGATTCGCGACGTCGAGAGGGGCGAGGGCAAGAAGGCTGAGCGCCCGCTCGTCGTCATGGACGGCCACGCCTGCGGCATCTCCAACTACTACCGCGACTACAACGCCAACAGCCGCGCCGAGCTGCACGGCTTCTTCAAGCACGACGTGCAGCGCACCTGCAGCCATGTCTCTCCGGCGTCGTGGATGAAGACGCTGCAGCGCGTGAAGGGCAAGTCATTCTGGCTGGTCGCCGCCAAGCGCGGCGCCGCGGCGGTCACGCGCGCCGAGCTCGCGCCGTGGTGCACGGTGCTGCACGACGAGCTGCTGCCCGAGACGACGCTGCTCTACCGCTGCCAGGCGAGCCAGACGCCTCCAGCGCCGAATGTTCCCGCCCCGACGCCGGACGGCGCGGGTGAGGGTGAGGGTGAGGCGATCGATGACGACACCGGCGAGCCCTGAGCGCGGCCGACAGACGCACCGCGGCGCTGCTCCGGGTGGAGACATCGTCGTGGCGTTGGCGGTTCGTTGTGCGGTGGCTTTTGGAGCCGACACCCAGACTTGAACTGGGGACCTACTGATTACGAATCCTGTCGCAGCCATCATGAAACCTCATCCGTAAGAGCGGTGACGTCCTCGGAATCTTTGTTGGGTGTTCGCTCGCGTTCGCCACCGTTCGCCGCGATGGCCCGAGTTGTGGCCCGACCTCCGAAGAGGTCCGCCACCGTCTGGGCGCCCTTCCTGGCCATGGCCGCCAACACGTGGGCGTAGATGCGAAGCGTGGTCGCGACGTCTTTGTGGCCGAGCCGGTGCGAGACGACGTGGACGGGGACGCCGGCCTCCAGCATCGCCGTCGCCGTCGTGTGGCGGATGCCGTGGAAGGTCAGGCGGGGGAGCTTCGCAGCCTGCTCGAGCGGCTCGAGGACGTGGTCCCAGAAGTTGCCGTGTCGCAGCGGGGCGCCGCGGGGGCCCTTGAAGACGAAGCCGATGGCGTCGTCGCCGCCCGCTGCGTCGCGCATCTGCTTGAGCATCTCGGCGCAGCGGCGAGAGAGGGGGATGGTGCGCAAGCCGTCGTCGGTCTTCGGCGTCGTCGTCAGCAGCAGGTCGCCGGCG
>JANNAY010000211.1:0-2293 GCA_031384945.1 Deltaproteobacteria bacterium | reverse complement strand
ACAAGAACGCCCACGTCGAAGCGTCGACGATGAAGGCGCCAGGCTCTTCGCGCGACGGCGGAAACGGCATCACCACGTTCCACCCCGCGGGCACGGTCACCCGCAGCATTCCGTGCCGGGCGGGGCGGGTGTGCCAGAGCCAGACATCGGGCGACGCCGCGATGATGTCGTCGGCGACGCGGACGGCGCGGTCTCTGTCGTCAAAGGCGCGGGCGGCGGCGCCGAGGTCGAGGTCGAAGGCGACGCAGCCGTCGCGGGCGGCGACGTGGGCGACGTGGGCGCGGGCGTCGTTGTCTTCGGGGACGACGCTGTCGGCGCCGCAGACGACCTCGTGGACGACGAAGTTGTCGTCGACGACGACGTCCCAGCGCAGGGGCTGCGTCGGCGTCGGCGCGGCCTTCGTCGTCGTCATCGCCGTCGCGGGCGCTGGCTCAGGCGTGGCGCAGGCGCTGACGACGAGGATGCTGACGACGACGAAAGAAGCGCGCACTCAGTTCTGCGGCAAGCCGTTGTCGTAGTCGGTGGCGAAGAGCAGGGCGCCGCTCTCGTCGAAGTTCTTGAACGCGCCGTGTTTCTCGCCGTCTCTCCAACCGCCTTCGCGGCGCAGGTTGCCGTTGGGCCAGAACCAGCGCTCGACGCCGACGCGCTTGCCGTGGACGCGGCTGGCGCTCCACTCGAGGGTGCCGTCGGTGAAGAACCACGACTCGTCGCCTTCGAGGACGTCGTCGACGTAGGTGCCGGCGAAGCGGACGTTGCCGGACGGCCAGCCCTCGACCCACGGGCCGGTGCGGGCGCCGTGGTCGTAGCTGCCCTTCACCCAGATCGTGCCGTTTTGGTGCCACTCGAGGCGCGGGCCGTCGGGAACACCGTCTTCGGTCCACCGCTCGGAGCGCAGCTGCACGGTGAAGGGCCACCAAAAGCGCTCGACGCAGACCTCGTGGTCGCCGTCGTCGGCGCAGTCTTTGACGCCGACGTCGGCGAAGTAGAGAGAGACGCCGCTGCAGACGGCGACGACGACGCAGGCCACGGCGGCGACGCGGACAGCGTGGAAGCCGACGCGGCGGCGCAGCTCGCGCTGGCCCTGTGGCGCGGCGAACGCGTTGTCGGCGGCGGGGCTGGCGGGAACATCGCTGCGGGTGTGGCTGGGCATCGCGGATTCTCCTGCTGGCCCGAGGTTACCGACATGTGTCGGGGACGCTCTGATCTGGCCGGGTTACGTCTTCGGGGCCAAACAACGGATGAGTGGACTAAAAGCCCTCGTGTTCCTCAGAGGGCCACTCAGAGCAGCAGCAGGAGTTTCAGATGGTTGATGGAGTCAAGCGCCCCTACGTCGGTCAAAACGCCCAGAGCATCGGCGACATCAAGCAGGTCAACGACAAGAAGTCGGGTGACGTGACCACGCCGCCGGCGCCGCAGGTTCTGCGCGCGTGGGCGTTCGAGCTCGCCGCTGACGGCTCTGGCATCGTGCCTCCGCCGCCGCCGCCGACGCCGGGCAACCCGCCGGTGCGCCGCGACCCGCTCGTCATCGAGCTCGGCCAGATCGAGGTCGGCACGCGCATCGAGCTCATCTCGCTGTCTGACAACCCGAAGGCCGAGTTCAACGCCACGCACAAGGCCGAGATCTTCGAGCTGCCGCTGACGGGCTACGACGTCGCCGGCCGCACGGCCACCATCGCGCTCAACGAAGAGCAGATGAAAGACAAGCAGATCGTCGCTGGTGAGCGCTTCTTGCTTCGCCAGGTCGACAAAGACGGCAACGCCTCGACGGCGGTGCACGTGCACCTCGACCCGCAGGGTTGGGCCAACCAAACCCTGAACGAGCCGCTGTCGGATGGCTCGACCCACCAGGTGCGCGGCGCGAACATTCAGATCAACACGGGCCTGACGGGCCTGCAGGGCAATCCAAACCCCGGCAAGATGGAGCAGATCCTCGGCAAGTCCACCGTCGACGGCGCCGCTCCGAAGCTGCTCGAGGGCAACGTCAAGGTGAAGACCGACAAGCTCAACAGCAAAGAGTCTGACGCCCTGCGAGGGCTGGCCAACGCCTTCACCAACCTCTTCGGCGGAAACAATTGGAACCACGCCGAGCTCGTGGCCAACGTCGCCGCCCAGGCCGCCTCCTACGCCGCCCATCCGAGCTACAAAGACCACTTCGCAGCGGCCAAAGCCGTTGCCGACGATCCGGCGCTGTTCGCCAAGCTCGCCGCGTTCACCGCCAACGCGAGCGGCACGGGCACCCCTGACCGCCTCGACTGGGGCAGTCTCTCGGTGCTGGGCCAGCGCGCGGGCGACC
>JANNAY010000206.1:0-2844 GCA_031384945.1 Deltaproteobacteria bacterium | reverse complement strand
CGATGGATTGTCCGTCGATCGACGGCGTGAATACGTTTTTCGTCAGCCTGGCCTGCCTGTATGGGCCGCCGGCGGCCTGCGGCGACGCCCCCGCCTTTGTCGGCGACGTCGTGCTCGCCACCGACGGCGACGTCGCCGCCTTTGAAGACAGCGGCATCGAATGCGTCGACGGCGACGTCGTCTTCGGCCGCGACGTCGTCGACGCCGTGCTCACGCACCTGACGCGCGTCACCGGACGCATCTCGATCAGAGATGGGCTCGTGCAGCAGGTCGCGTTCACCGCCCTCGTCGACGCTGGCGCCATCGACATCGCCGGCAACGACAACCTCGTCGACGTCGCGCTGCCGGTGCTCGACAACGTCGTCGACGACATCTTCATCGGCGACAACGACGCCCTCGTCGAGCTGTCGCTGCCGGCGCTCACCGGCATCGGCGGCGATCTCGAGATCAATGGCAACGATGCCCTCGAAGACGTCAGCGCCCCCACCGTCGCCAGCGTCGGCGGCGACCTCGTGCTCGACAACAACGACGCCCTCGCCGGCGTCGTCTTCACCGTCCTCGTCGTCGTCGACGGCGACATCGTGGCCATCGACAACGATGTCTTGCTGGCGATCTTGCTCGAGGCCCTCGCCGAGGTCGGCGGCAGCGTCGTCATCACCGGCAACGACGCCCTCGAAGACGTCTCGCTCGACGCCGTCGCCACCATCGGCGGTGACCTCGTCATCACCGACAACGACGAAGCCGCCGCTGCCCCCGATCTGTCGGCCCTCGTCAACGTCGGCGGCGACCTCAACGTCGACGGCGAGCCAGAGTTTCCGGCGGGCACCACCTGCGACGACAACGGCGACTGTCACCCCGTCTGCGGCGACACCGCCCTCGTCGGCGACGAGACCTGCGACGACGGCAACGACGAGCCCGGCGACGGTTGCGACAACCGCTGCCATGTCGAGGCCGGCTTCGTCTGCGATGGGGCTTGCCGCAGAGACAGCGACGGTGACGGCGTCATCGACGACGTCGACGTCTGCGCCCGCGCCGCCGACGACCAGGCAGACGGCGACGGCGACGGACTCGCCGACGCCTTCGACAACGACGACGACGGCGACGGCCGCGCCGACAGCGACGACGAATGCGACAACGCCGACGCCGACCACCGAGACGGCGACTGCGCCTTCGTCAGCGACGTCGACGGCGACGGCGACGGCATCATCGACGCCGACGACGTGTGCGCCGACTTCGCCGACGTCACCGGCGCTTGCTCTGGCATCGACTGCGCCGGCCCCTTCGACTGCGACGGCGACGGCGTCGACAACGAAGACGACCTGTGCCCGACGGTGGTGACGGACCAGACCGACGACGACGGCGACGGCCTCGGCGACGACTGCGACTCCGACGACGACGGCGACGGCGTCCCCGACTTCGACGACGCCTGCCCGACAGAGTTCGATCCGACGCAGGCCTGCGGCCAGGCGATCCCCGACCCTGCCGACGACGACGACGCTGCTGGCGCCTGCTGCGCGGCGGGCGGACTGCCCCTTGGTTGGGCCTTGTTGCTCTTGCTCAGCCGCCGCCGGCGAGACAGGCCTGACAGAAGGTGACGTCGTCGACGCCCGAGGCGGGCTCGCAGCTCTCGCCCTGATCGAGCTCGCAGGCGAAGTTGATCGTGCAGTCGCGAAACTGGCCGGTCGGCGTGCCGGTGTTGTCGGCGAGCGGGCAGCTCAGCGTCTTGGTGCAGTCCGCGTCTGTGCGGCAGCGGGCGACGCCGCAGCGGGCGTTGGCGGCATATTCGGCGCAGATGTCTTCGCACGAGAACGACGAGAACGCGTCTTCACACGTCTCGGTCGCGCCCTCGCAGCGAAACGCGATCTGGCAGTCGACCCGCTGATCGGTGTCGTCGTTCAAGCACTCGCACTTGCGCTTGCAGTTGGCGGCTTCTTCGCAGGGCCGCGGGCACGACGACGACGCCAACGCCACCAAGAGGGGCACGACCCACAGGAGCTTCTCGCGCATGGTGTGTCGTGCCATGCGCGCGCCATGGAGACAACGCGACGAGGCTCCGACGGCGGGCCGCGAATCGGGATGGGCCCTAACGCGCAGGCTTTGCGCAGCGGAACCGTTGGAGTGTCGCCTGGCTTCCACAATGCGCGGGCGCTTGTGGTTGTCGTCGTCGTCGCGGTCGTCGTCGGCGTCGTCGCCCGCGTCGAATTCGGCGGCGCGGGCTCCGACGTCGTCGCCCCCGCCGAATTCGCCGCCTTCGCAGACGGCAGGGCCTGGCTCGATGGCAAGAAGCTCGACCTCAACGCTGTCGACGCCCGCACCCTCGCCCGCATCTCGGGAATTGGGCCCTCGCTGGCGCAGCGCATCGTCGACGAGCGCGGGCGCCGCGGTCGCTTCTCCGAGGTCGAAGAGCTCGACGAGGTCGAGGGCATCGGGCCCAAAATGCTCGAGAAGCTCACCGCCCTCGTCGAAGTCCGCTGATCGTTGGCGGGCCGCAGGGCGCTCCGGCCGCGTCGATCATTCTCGTCCTCGAGCGTGTCTGACCGGCCTCTTCAATTTCTTTGCCCTGCGCGCGGCCGTGAGTGTGAGCGGGCGGCCGTGAGTCTGAGCGGGCGGCCGTCGTGGAGCGGGCAGCCGGACGGAGGGGCGAGCAGCCGGCGCTGCGCCCACGGTCAGCTCGTCATCCTGTTTCTGTCTCCTTCTCCTCCCCTCCTACCCGTAGCGGCCGAAGCGTTTGGGCAACGCGACAGTGTTTGAGCCGCGCCCACGGGCTGAGCATTCGTCACTTCTCTCACCGAAGCGGGCCTCATGAATGTGGCGCCCCCTGCCCATGGCCGCGGTCGTGACGTC
>JANNAY010000100.1:0-1626 GCA_031384945.1 Deltaproteobacteria bacterium | reverse complement strand
GCTCGGCCTCGAGCGCGAGGCGCTGCGCGAGATCGCCAACATGTTCTCGGGCATGCGCGTGCCCTGCCCTGGCTGCTCGGCGCTGATGAAGCCGCTGCGCCTGCGCGGCGTCGCCGTCGACCTCTGCTTCACTTGCGGCGGCTTGTGGCTCGACGCTGGCGAATTGTTGGCGCTCAGCGGTGGACGCCACGGCGAAGTCACAGGCGCCGCCGTCAAATCCGTCGGCGCCGGCGTCGTCAACAACAGCGTCGCCCTCGGCCGCGGCAGCGCCGTCGTCTTGTTCGACGACGACGGCGTCGTCACGCAGCAGCAGCTGCAGCAGGCGTTCGCCCGCACCGACGGCCTCACCAGCGTCGACGCGCAGATGCTGGCCAAGAACAACCACGGCGTCGTCGTCGAAGGCGTCAGCGAACGCGGCGGCGCCGGACTCAGAGACGTGCTCAAAGACGCCGGCATCGCCGCCAGCGTCGTCGACGACCGCGTCTTGCGCTTGCCGCCGCCGCTGCAGGCGCAGCAGATCGACGTCGACAGCAGCGGCTTGCGTGCCCGCTTTCACACCGGACCGCCCCTCGACATCGTCTGGCCCGACGTCGCCGCCGTCGTCGGCGCCCGCATCCAGCGCGAGCGGCTTGAGCGCCGCGCGTCGTCGGTGCCGACGCTGTTGCGCTCGGTGACGAGCGCGCACGGCTTCGATCTGCCGGCCGATTCGTCGTCCGAGCTCGTCACCAGCGACGACGTGATCCTCGAGCTGTTGCAAGTGGGCCCCATCACGCGCCGGCTGCGCGTGCTGTCGCCTCCGACGGCGTTGATCGAGCGCGCCCTCGCCGCCACCGCAGTGGGACGCGGTCTGGCGGCGTCATCGTGGCCCCGCTACCGCCGCCTGCGCGAGCTCGAACGCGAGCTGTGTTGGGTGGCGTGGCGCGCCGCGCGATGGCCGAACGTGCAACAGACGCCATGATCCGGTCTTTGGGTGACGCCGTGGGCTGCCGGCGGTGTTTTTGCATGAAGGTCGATCGCGCTTGATGCTCGCTTCTTTGCTTCTCTCGGGTCTTCTCACCGTGGCCGCCGCCGGTCCGTCGTCGCCTTCGGTCTCTGGCCGCGGCCTCGCCGAGCTGACCACCAACGGCGAGGTGTTGCTGTTGCCGAAGCACCACCGCGGCGCGTTCGACGGCTGGCTCTACACGCACTCGACCGAGACATGCGACGCCATCGAGGCCGGCATGCTCGACGTCGAGAACTGGCCCAGGCGCTTCGGCAACGTCGAGAGCGTCAAACCCACGCGATCGGGCACGGCAGAGAACCCCGTCGTCGCCTACGAGATGGAGCTGAACGTCACGTTCTCGCCGACCATCTACGGGCGCATCACGCGCACCGCGCCGCACACCATGCGGTTCAACGACGGCGTCACCAAGGCCTACAGCATCTACAACCTCGCCGACGTCGACGACGGCAGCTGCTCGCTCGCCTACCGCATCGTCGAAGACCCGGCGCAGTCGAGCGGCTGGGTCGCCGTCATGAAGGGCCTCGAGGCCACTGCGGGCGACGCCGGCAACTACGCCGCCGCCATCTCGTCGGCGCGCGGCTTCGCCAAACCCGAGACCCGCAAGCGCATGAACCGCGGACGCG
>JANNAY010000090.1:0-4418 GCA_031384945.1 Deltaproteobacteria bacterium | reverse complement strand
GCATGGCCAGTGATGCGTTGACGGAACAGACGCAGCCGACGACGAAGACGACGCCTTTGCCGCCGCGCGTGCCGCCGAAGTTGGAAGCGCCGCAGTCCCCGTCCCCGAAGAGTGGAGCGCCCCGTGGCCCTTGAAGCGTTTTTTCTCGAGGTCGTGGCCTGCCCCGACACCAAGCGTCCGCTCAAGCTCGCCGACGCGCCGCTGCTCGCGAAGATCAACGCGCTCGTCGACAAGAAGAAGCTGAAAGACAAGTCGCAGTCGCTCGTCGACGTGCGCTTGCAGCAGGCGCTGGTGCGCGATGACGGCGTCGTCGCGTATCCGGTGTGGGACGACGTCCCGCGCTTGCTGATCGAGTCAGCGATCCCGCTCGATCAGCTCGAGTAACAGCCGCTCGACGTCAGAGCTTGATGCAGATGTTCTTGGGCTCGGCGTAGAAATCGAACGAGAAGCGGCCGCCTTCGCGGCCAATGCCTGAGCGTTTCTTGCCGCCGAAGGGCGTGCGCAGGTCGCGCAGGTACCAGGTGTTGACCCAGACGAGGCCGGCGTCGACGGCGCGGGCGACGCGGTGGGCGCGCTGCAGGTTCGTTGTCCAAATCGCGCAGCAGAGGCCGTAGGCGGTGTCGTTGGCGGCGGCGACGGCAGCGTCTTCGTCGTCGAAGGGGACGACGACGGCGCAGGGTCCGAAGATCTCTTCTTTGATCAACGGTGAGTCGGCGCCCACGCCCGTCCACAACGTCGGCTCCGTCCAAAAGCCGTTCTCGAAGCCCGACGGAGACGGCGCGCGCGTGCCGCCGGTGACGACGGTGGCGCCGAGAGACTGCGCGCGGTCGTAGTAGCCGAGCACCTTCTTCTGGTGCGTGGCCGACACCAGCGGGCCCATCGTCGTCGACGCGCTCATGGGATCGCCGAGCACGCGGGCTTTCGCGCCTGCGGCGAGGCGCTCGACGAACTGCGCGTAGATCGAGCGCTCGACGTAGATGCGCTCGGTGCAGAGGCAGATCTGCCCGGTGTTCCAAAAGGTCGATCGCAGGGTGCCGGCGACGGCGGCGTCGACGTCGGCGTCGGCGAAGATGATGGCGGGGTTTTTGCCGCCGAGCTCGAAGCTCAAGCGCTTCAACGTCGGCGCGGCGTTCGCCATGATCGCGCTGCCGGTCTTGCTCTCACCTGTGAACGTCACCGCAGCGACGCCAGGATGCTCGACGAGAAATTGCCCGGCCGACCTGGGGCCGAACCCGTGGACGACGTTGTAGATGCCGGCCAGCCCTTCTCCTGGACAGGCGGCGCCGACGACGCGGGCGATGACGTCGCCCAGCAGCGTGGCCGTCTGCGGCGTCTCTTCGCTGGGTTTGACGACGACAGCGTTGCCGGCGGCGAGGGCGGGCGCCACCTTCCATGTCATCAAGAGCAGCGGCAAGTTCCACGGGCAGATGACGCCGACGACGCCGAGGGGCTCGTGCACCACCAGGTTCAAGGCACCAGCGCCGTCGTCGCCAGCACCGTCGACGCGGGTGTGAAATGACTCTTCGCCCATGGCGCGCAGCTGCTGGGCAAAGGCGCGAAAATTCTGCGCGCCGCGCGGGATGTCGAGGACGCCGGCGAGGGCGATGGGTTTGCCGGTGTCTTCAATTTCGGCGCGGATGAATTCGTCGCGGCGGGCGTCGATGGCGTCGGCGATTTTTTCGAGGACCGTGGCGCGTTCGTTGGCCGACTTCTTCGCCCACTTCTTCTGCGCCTTTGTCGCCGCGGCGACGGCGCGGTCGACGTCGACGGCATCGGCTTCGCAGACGTCGGCAAAGGCGCTGCCGGTGGCGGGGTTGACGTCGGCGAACCGCCTCGCGGTCTCGACCGCGGCGCCGTCGATGAAGCTCGCGATGAGGCGGGCCATCAGTCGTCCTCGCGGCCAGCGTCGACGTCGACGCCGCCGCTGAGCGGCTTCACGGTGCCGGAGAAATTCGGGTTGCAGGCGCGCACCGCTTCGAGCGCGAGCTCGGCAGAGGCCTTTGACGCTGCGGGATAGGCCAACACGAACTCGCCGTCGTTCAGCAGGTCGGCGCTCTTGTTGTCGAGGACGAGCAGCTCGCGCGAGCAGGGGTCAGCACCGACGGTGCGAGCGTCTTTGATTGACTTCGTCATCATGATGACGCCGCCTTTGACCGCGGGTCGCAGATCGTTGCGGGCGATGACCTTTGCGATGTCAGCGCGCCAACCGTACACCTGCATCTCCCACGTGTCGGCTAATTCTTCGTCGTTGGTTGACGCCAGCATCAAGACAATTTCGTCGCCGCCATCGTTGTCGATGTCGACGGAGGTGAGGGCGGACCAGGTCTTTGATCCGCGTCCTTCGCGACCGGTGAAGGCGTGGTCGAGCTTGCCTTTTCTGGCGAGAAATAAATCGTGCCGGCGCTTCGACTTTTCACCCATCGTCTCTTGCGTGACGATGAGACCGGGGATGCCGGTGTTCTGGTTGGCGTTGCCGACGACGACGGTGGACCAGCGCAGTCTCATCTGCAGCTCGGGGTCGCTGCCGACGAGCACGGTGTTGCCGTTGGGGTGCGTGAGCGTGCCGCTCTTCGCCGTCCATTCGAGGCGCTCTTTGCCAGCGCCGCCCTTCTTGAGGGTGACGACGACGCCGCACTCGGCCGGGTCATCAGGCAGCGCACCCTTGGTCTTCTTGCAGTCGCCGATCGAGACTTGGAAGACGGCGCCCTTCTTCGGATCGCCCGCCGTGATGTCGCCGATGACGACGCTGCCGCTCTTGGGCGTCTCGGTGGCGGGCTTGCCTGCGGCGCTGACGACGAGGACGACCAACAACAGTGCGCTCATGACGAAGACCATGACGTATCTTTGGCACCGATGCCACGCCCCCAGACGACCCCCGTTTCTCTCGTCGAAGCCCTCGGCTTGTCGCCGCTGTCGTTGGCCGCGCGCCAGCTGCTGATGGTGGTGCGCGGCGACGCTCATACACCGAAGTCGCGCTTCGATGTTACTTCTCTCAAGATCTTCAAACCACGATTGTCGCTGCAGACATGGCTGGGTAAAACGCCACACGGACGCGACATTCCAATTCTTAATTTCGTCAACCGCACGCCGACGCCCGTCGAGCAGGGCTGGTCGGTGCGAAAGACCCAGGCCCGCGACTGGCGCGGCGGCACCCTCACCTACGACTCGCACAACGGCACAGATTTCATTGTTCCGCCGGGCACTTCACTCTGCGCGGCGGCGCCGGGGGTGGTGCGCCAGGTGCGCCGCGAGTTTCACCGCGGCGGCCTCAAGCTCTACGTCGACCACGGCGGCACGCTGTTCACCACCTACAACCATTGCGCCCGTTCGTTGGTTTCCGTTGGGCAACAGGTCAAGCGCGGGCAGGTGATTGCCCTGTCAGGATCCTCTGGCGCAGATTCCACATTCATGTTCCCTTGGTCGGCGCCGCACCTGCACTTCAACGTCTTCTACGGCGGCGTCGCCGTCGACCCCTACGCCGCGTCCGACGACGAGGTCTCGCTCTGGCTGCACAGAAACGATCCGTGGCCTGCGACCTCAGACGAAGAAGAAGACGACGCCGCTGCCGACGCCTTTGACGAAGACGGCAACGCCCGCGCCAGAGCCGCCGTCGTCGACGAAAGAGTCGCTGTCGCCGTCGACGCAGAAGGCGACGTGCAGCAGAAGGGCGCCGCGTTGTTGATCGAGTCGGTGACGTATCCGACGCACTTCCGCGTGCCTGAGGCGGGCCGCCTGTTGTTCGACATCGTGCCGAAGAAGACGCCGCGGCTGACGCTGCCGTTTCGCCGCGACGACTACGACCGCGCCATCGTCGTCGACTGAGCCGTGCACCGGTCCGCGTCGTCGGCGATTTGAGAAGGAAGCGAGCCCTCTCTCACCGAAGCGGGCCTCAGGCATCTGGCGCCCTGCCCATGGGCTGAGCATTCGTCACTTCTCTCACCGAAGCGGGCCGCATGAATGTGGCACCCCCTGCCCATGGCCGCGGTCGCGACGTCGTCGATCACCGCAGATCACGGCCGCTATGGGGGCCTGCATCGCGTTGGCCAAGCGCGTCGGTGATCGATGCAGGCCCCCATGGCGGCCGAAGCAGCTCGGGGATCGACGGTGCCGCGGCCGCGCCCATGGGCTCACGATTCGTCGCATCTTTGCCGGCCGACCGCCCCGTGGCTCGGCCCGAAGACCTCACCCCTCGCTGCGCTCGGACCTCTCCACGGGCGCTCGCAAAGCCTCGCTGTGAAGAGGTAAATCTGGCAGTCATCGCGGACTCACAATGGGTTGGATTGCCAAGCTTGCCACGCTGGGAGCCTCGATCTCCAACGAGCGCACCACGAGATCTGCTTCGAATCTATTGCTCAAAAAACTAAGAACCTGCGAAATTACTCAGTAATGGTTACGTCAACTGTGCAACCAGATCCTGA
>JANNAY010000055.1:0-9146 GCA_031384945.1 Deltaproteobacteria bacterium | reverse complement strand
CGCAATCGTCGCCGGCGTCGCCCCTCAGCGACGCCGACGACGAGTACACCCCCTCCACAGGCCCCTCGCCGACCAGCAACCCGACGAGCGCGGTTGCCTGGGTGGCGAGGCTGGCCCAACCGCGTGCCGCCGGCATCGCTGCGGCGTGACGCCGCGGTCTCTTTTGGGTTCGATGTTGGGCTGGCGCGCGCACTGGATCACGGCAGCGCCCCGCGCGCCGGCTCGGACACAGGCGGCAGGACCAACGTGGCGCCGACCAGCAGCAAGAGCGCCAGCGCAACGTCCCGCAGCAATGTGCCCATCGAAGCCGTCATCCCTGTGCCCTCCGTGCGCGTTCGGGAGGTAGAGACGGCCCGCGGCGGATGTGACGACGACGGCTGCGGATCTTGTGCACGCGTGTTCTGACGCATCGTGCTGCGGCCACCCGTGCCGCGAGAAAGCGCGGCTATCGTCGCCCCCTCGCTTTGAGGAGCCGATGCACACCGTCGCCCTGGTTCTGTCGCTGTTCTCGCCCGGCCAAACCATCGCCAGCTGTCCCGCGTGGGAGTCGGACCCCGGCGCCTACGAGACCGGCCTGATCGCCGTGCCCACTGACAAAGCGAGCGACATCCTCGATGTCGTCAGCGCCACCGGCAACGACGCCGAGAGCGCCACCGTGATGTCGTGGCAGAACCGCACGCGCCGCGGTCCCAGCGGGCCCTTCAGCTGGACGGTCACCGACCCGAGCTGGACCTCGAACGACGTCGGCCTGCGCACCGACGTCGTCGCCGGCCGCTTCGACGACGACGACGAGCTCGACCTCGTGGTGCTCGAGATGTTGGGCTCGCCGTCGAACCAACACGGCGACGTGTCGCGCTACCCGCGCGGCGCGGTGAAGCTCTACCGCGGCGTCGACTGCGCCCGCGTCGACAGACAGAACGACGACGCCTGCAAAAACGCGCGGGCGAAAGACGACAAGGGCGTCGAAAAAACATGGTCGTCGTTTGCGACGCTGGCGTCGTCGCGCATCGACGACGTCTTTGCCGTCACCTTCGCCGCCGGCGACGGAAACGGCGACGGCCGCCTCGACGTCGCCACCCCCCTCGTCGACGACGTGCCGCTCATCTCGATGCGCGACTACGAGACGCAGCCGAAGGGCGTGCCAGCGCGCGTCTATTGGAACAAAGGCGATGGCTTCGACGACAAGCCGTGGACGAGCAGCGAATCCATCGCCGCCACCAGCGCCGTGTTCGCCGACGTCGACGGTGACGGCTTCGTCGACGTCGTCTTCGGCGCCGACGCCATCTACGTCCACTTCGGCCACGACGGCGGCGTCGACAAAGACGCCGGCTTCGTTGGCGCTGTGCCGCCAGCGTTCTCGACGACGGCGTGGATGAGCGCGATGTCGCTCGACGCCGGCTGGCTGCGCAAGGCCGACGGCAGCCGCGCCTTTGGCGTCGTCGCGGGCTGGGGATGTCCGACCTCGCTGCTCAGCGGCAGCACCTGCGCGGGCGGCGTGGCCACGTACTTTCCGACGAAGAAGAAGACGACGGCCACGAAGGCGACGACGAAGACCGCGGCGGATTGGGCGCAGGCGCCGAACACCGGCGTCTCGCACGTGAAGCTCGTCAACCTCGACGGCGCGGGCAACGTCAACGACATCCTCAGCAGCGCGTGGATCGAGGCCGACAAGAGCCCCGGTCGCTTGCGCGCGGCGCAGGCGCAGAAGAGCGGCATCCCCTATCAAGCGAATTTCTACACATCGACGGATTGCTTCGTCGGTGAAGCCATCGTCGCCGCCGACCTCAATGGACGGTCGGTGACGCAAGCCTGCGCGACCTTCATGACCCCCGACAGCAAGCAGAAGGTGGCCGCCGGTTGCACGCGCGTGGTCTTGCCCGCCGGCAGCCGCGCCCTCACCCTGCCCCACGTGAACGTGCAGCGGGTGACCGCCGTTGAGCGCAAAAGCAAATCCCTGCCCTTGCGCGATTGGAACACCGTCGTCGGCACGCCCACCGTGTCGCTGCGCGAGCCGCTGAAAAAAGACGAGGCCATCGTCGTCAGATACGGCGTCGCCCACAGCACCGACATCGTCGCCGCGACGTGGGAGCCGTCGCGGGGCGTGCTGTATTTTCCTGTCTACCCCTCGGCCACGTCCACGAGCAAAGGAACGAACGCGACATCTGTGACATCTTGTTCTTGCGCGACATCACCCCCCACGAAACAGCAGAAGACACGAGGCAACAAATGGCAGTGAAAAAGCAGGCTACTGCGAAGAAGAAGAAGACGGCGACCAAGACGGCGACCAAGACGGCGAAGGCGCCGGGCACGCCGCCGGCGAAGACGCTGTGGTCGCCTGTGAAGCGGGCGTCGGCGGTGGCGAAGCTGACGGCGGCGTTGTCGTCTGATGCGGCGCTGCGGCAAAAGTGGTTGGCGAACCGCGCGCCGATCTTGAAGAAGTTCGGCGTCAGCGCCGACGACGTCGCGGCGGTCGCCTCGGTGATGCACCCCGCCCAGCCGAACTTGATGATGCCGTGGCCGCCGAGCAACCAGCCGCAGATCGTCGTCGGCAGCGCGACGCCCTGGCAGTTGAAGTCCGCGCAGCCGGCGACCCTCGACGTCAAAGGCCAGGGCTTTCAGCCGGGCGACGGCGTCGCCCTCGTCAGCAGCGACAACACCACCAAGGTCGAGGCCACCGCTGTCACTGTCGCCGCCGACGGACGCAGCCTCACGGCCACGGTGCTGCCGACGAAGAAGGGCTGGTACAGCCTGATCGTCGCCAACAAGCAGACCGAGCGCTGGGGCGGACTGATGAACGGCATTCAGGTCACCTGAGTGACGACGTCGCCGGGCCGGCAGTCGCGGGCGGTCGTTGAGCGCGCGGGGGGCGCCCTCTTCGACCTGACCGCGCTGACCCGGCTCGGCCTCGACGCCGTCGCTGCCCAGGGCCTCGCCGATCTCGTGAGCGCGCGGGCGCGCCGGCGTCTGCTGCGCGCCCGCGTCGACGTCGGCGCCGTCTTCTCCTACGGCGCCTTCGAAGTCCGCCTCGCCGACGAGGCCGGCTCCCATGACGCGGGCCGCGACGACAGCGACCGCGTCGACGTCCTCGGCTGTGTCACCGTCGACGACGGCGGCTTCGACGCTCTGCCTTCTTCTTCTTCGTCGTCGTTGTCGTCGTCGTTGTCGTCGGCGATCGCGCATTGGCGGCGCGCGCCGCGGGGCATCGAGGCGCTGTGGGTCGAGCGCGACGGCACACCCGGCGCCGTGCCCTTCGCGTTCTTTCGCTTCGCCAACGACGCCGCCGCCGTCGACATCGTCAAAGCCGCCGCCGCGCTGTCGACGCCGGCCTCGACGTTGGTGCGGTTGCAGGCGTTTGCGTCGTCGTCATCGTCATCGTCGTCATCGTCAGCGCAGCTGCTGCATGTCGCACATGTCGCCGCGCGCTCCCGCTCCAAAGAAGAAGAAGAAGAAGACGCTGCCGTCCGCGTCCACGTCGGCGTCGTCCCCGACCGCGTCAAAGACGTCGTCGCTGGCGTCGTCGACGAAGACGTCGCCGCCGCAGCACACGACGTCGCCGCGGCGTGGCCCGCTGGCCTGCTGCTCGGCGTGCAATTCGATCTGCATGCGTCGCGGCCGTCGCCGTTCATCGACCTCGAGCTGTTCTTGCCGTCGTCGCCCGCCGACGACGATCGCTGGCGGCGTCCGCTGGCCCGCATCGCTGAGCAGGCGGCCGTCCCCCCCGCGCGGCTCTCGCTGGTGCAGCGCTGGCCCACGCGCCACCGCGAGCCGCCGTCGTTGACGTGGCCGCTCGAGCTGCAGCGCACGCTGCAGGTGAAGCTGCGGCTGACGAAAACGACGACGACGGCGAAGGCGTATCTCGGATTCTCGCCGCGCATGGCGGTCTGACGCGCTGGCGGTTTGTGTACCAACCGTGCTGGGTCCCCCCGGCGTTGTCGCGTGTTTGTCGCGCGTCGACGAGGCCCGCTACAACGGCGGAGCGAATGGATGAGCTCGTCGACCTCGAAACCGCCCTGAAAGCGGGCGACTACCAACGCGGCGGCACGCTCGCGCTCGACCTCTATGGACCCGAGCTGTTCGGCTACCTCGCCGCCATCCTCGACGAGACCGCCGCCGAAGAGGTGTTCGCGCAGCTCTCTGAAGACCTGTGGCGTGGGCTGCCGGGCTTCGCGTTTCGCTCGTCGGTGCGCACATGGCTCTACGTGTTGGCGAAGAACGCGCTGCACCGGTTTCGCAGGTCGCCGTGGAACCACAAGAACCGCCGCACCGGGTCTGACCAGCTTGATGCCTGGGTCGCCAAGGCGCGCAGCCGCACGGCGCCGTGGCAGCGCACCGACGTCAAAGACCGCTTTCGCGCCCTGCGCGAGGCCCTCGACGACGACGACCAGAGCTTGTTGGTCTTGCGGGTCGACCGCGCTCTCGCCTGGCGCGACGTCGCTCGCGTCTTCGCCGGCGACGACGCCACCGACGACGTCGTCGAGCGCGAGACCGTGCGGCTGCGCAAGCGCTTTCAGGTGTTGAAAGACCAGCTGCGCGAACAGGCGATTGCCGACGGCCTCATCGACAGCGACGCCAAGTCATGACCGCGAGAACGTCATGAGCGAGCGCCGCCGCACCACACGCGAGACCGTCGACGACGACGGCAGCGCCGACGCCGACGACGCGTTCTTGCGCCATGTCGCCAGCGCGCCGTCGCGGCACCCGCCAGTCGTGTTTCACGGCAACGAGCGCTACCGCGTCGAAGGCGTGCTCGGACAAGGCGGCTTCGGCACCGTCTACGACGCCGTCGACACCACCCACGGCGGACGCGTCGCCGTCAAAGTGCTGCGCCACGTCGGCGCCGACCAGCTCGTGCGCTTCAAGCAAGAATTTCGCACGCTCGCCGACATCTCGCACGAGAACCTCGTGCGCCTCGACCGGCTCGAGCAAGAGGGCGACCGCTGCTTGTTCTCGATGGAGCTGGTCGACGGCGTCGACTTTCTCAGCTGGGTGCGCGGCGATCACGCGCGCTTGCGTCCGGCGTTGCAGCAGCTGGTGCGCGGCATCGTCGCACTGCACGCGCGCGGCATTCTGCACCGAGACCTCAAGCCCTCGAACATCCTCGTCGACACCACCGAGCGCGTCGGCCGCGTCGTCATCGTCGACTTCGGCGTCGCCCAGCTCTTGAAAGACGCCGCCCTCGCCCACACCGTCGAAGGCACGCCGGCGTACATGGCGCCCGAGCACCTCGACGGCGCCGCCGTGCCGGCGTCAGACTGGTACGCCTTCGGCGTCGTCTTGCTCGAAGCGCTGACCGCGCGCCCGGCCTTTGACGTGCCGGCGAACCAGCTGCGCGAGACGAAGAGACAGTTTCCGCCCAAAGACGCCGACGCGCTGCCCAAAGACGAGCCGCTCAGCGTGCTCTGCCTGCGCTTGCTCGATCCCGATCCGGTCACGCGCGCTGGCGCCGCCGACGTCGCCAGCGCCCTCGGCGACGACGATGACGCCTTTGACGACGACGCCGTTGACGATGACGCCGTCGTCGGCCGCGACGCCGAGCTCGACCGCCTCGAGCAGCTGGCCAACGCCCGCGCCCCTGCCACAGCCCTCGTCAGCGGACCGTCCGGCGTCGGCAAATCGGCGTTGCTCGCGGCCGCCCACGATCGCTTTCGCGCCGCCCACAGCGACGGCTGGTGGCTCGACGGCCGCTGCATCGAAGAAGAAGCCGTACCTTGGAAGGCGCTGGACCGCGTCGTCGACGCCCTCGTCGCCGCGCTGTTGGCGGTGCCGCGCGAAGAGCGCCGCGCCCTCGTCGCTGACGACGTCGCCGACGCCGCCCGCCTCTTTCCCGCGCTCACGCGTTTGCCCGATCAACGGCGGCGTCCGACCCCCGCCGCTGATGTCGCCGAAGCCCGCCGCGCCGGCGCCAGCGCGTTGCGTCGGCTCTTTCGCCGCGTGGCCGCCCGCCGCCCCGTCGTCGTCGTCATCGACAACCTGCACTGGGGCGACGTCGACAGCGTGCCGCTGCTCGACGAGCTGTGGGCCGACGAGCCGCCAGCGATGCTGCTGATCGGCACCGTGCGCGAGGGCGAGGCCAGCGACTGCCTCAACGCGCTGATGCCGCTCTTGCGCCGCCGCGCCGGCGCCGGCGCCCTGCACCTCGAAGAGATCGCGCTGCACGACTTGTCTCCGGCCGCCGCCGCTGTTGCCGCAACCGCAGCGCTGTCGGCGTCGTCTGCATCTGCGGCGTCGTCTGCATCTGGGTCGTCGTCGTCGTCGTCGTCGTCGTCGTCATCGTCGCCGTCATCGTCGTCGCCATCGTCGTCGTCATCGTCGTCAGCTGCGGATCCCGCGCGCGTCGACGCCATCGTGCGCGAGTCGGGCGGCCGGCCCTTTCTCATCCAACAGCTCGCGCGCTTCTCGGGCGGGGTGGCCTTTCACGAGGCGCTGCAGCACCAGGTGCGTGCTCTTCCGGACGATGCGCGGCGAATGTTGTCTGTCATCGCGATCGCTGGGCATCCTCTGACCCGCAGAATCGCAAGGGGTGCGATGGGGGATCACGGGACCAGCGACGTCCACGCGTTTGGACTGTTGCGCGCGCGCAGGCTCGCGCGTGTGACGCGTTCGTCGACGACGATCGCGTGCGACATTTACCATGCGCGCATTCGCGACGCGGTCATCGCCGACATCGACGTCGACGCGCGCATCCACATCCACCGCCGGCTCGCCGACGCGCTCGAGCTCGACCACGCCGACCCCGGCCTCATCGCCCGCCATTGGAGCGCTGCTGGCGAGCGCCGCCGCGCCCGCTTTCACGCGACGCGCGCCGCCGAAGCCGCGATGCGCACGTTGGCCTTTGAAGCCGCCGCCCAACACTTTCAGCTCGGCGCCGACAACGCCGACGACGACGACGACCGCGCCACCCTCACGCTGTCGCGCGCCGAAGCCCTCGCCCTCGGCGGACGCGGCGCCGAAGCCGGTCCGTTGTTTCTGGCGCAGAGCGCGCGCGCCACCGGCGACGACGCGCTGCACCTGCGCCGCCGCGGCGTCGACGCGCTGCTGTTGAGCGGACACGTCGACGAGGGCGTCAAGCACCTCAAAGCGCTGATGTCAGACGTGCGGGTGCGCTTTCCGAAGTCGCAGCCGGCGGCGATGGGCACGATGCTGCTGACGTTGTTGGTCTTGTGGTGGAAGGGCGCCTTCAAGGACGCGAAGACGTCGTCGACGACGGCGACGACGGCGGCGACCGCGACGACCGCGACGACGAAGAAGACGGACCCGCGCGACGTCTTGCGCGCCGACATCGTGGCCACCGCGTTTCGCGGATTGTTGCCGGTCGAGCCCGCCCACGCCGCCCACTTCGCCGTCGCCGAGCTCTACTTCGCGCGCAGAACCGACGACGCCCGCCGCGTCGCCTGCGCCCTCGCCCGCGTCGGCAGCGGCGTGCTCGGTCCAGCGCCGGGAAAGCTCGCGAAGCTCGGCGGCCACCTCATCGACGTCGCCGAGCGCAGCGTCGCCCGCGAAGAAGGCGGCGGCGACGACAGAACCAGAGGCATCCTCGCCATCGACCGCGGCGCCCACGCGTTCTGGCAGGCCCGCTGGCGCACCGTCGTCGACGAGATCGAGCGCGGGCTTGGGCTGCTGCACGCCTCCGGCAACGCCGGACACGAAGGCAACATCGCCCACGTCGTCGAAATCCGCGCCCTCGAAGAGCTGGGCGAGTGGCGCGAGGCGCGCGTTCGCTCTGAGCGCATGTGGGCCGACGCGCGCGCCCGCGGCGACCACTACGGCCAGACGTCGGCCCGCCTCGCCATCGCGATGGAGCTGCTCGTCGAGGGCAACATCAAAGAAGCGCGCGAGCACGCCACTGAAATTGCGACGACGTGGCACCGCGAGAACTTCTCGGTGCAAGAGGTCTACGCGCTGCGCATCTTGATGTTGGCCGACGCCATCGAGGGCAAGCACGCCGCCGCGTTGGCGCAGTTGACGTCGTCGTGGGCGGGCTTGAAGGCCGGCATGCACCTGGCGATTCAAGCGAGCGTCATCGATCTGCATTCGCTGCGCGGCCTGCTCGCCGTGGGTGCGGGCAACAAAGAGCTGGCGCGCGCGTCGGCCAAAGCGCTGCGTGCGGCGGGTCGCGTCGACGGCGTTGCCCACGCCTGCGCCATCGAAGCCGCCGCCAACGACGACGCCTCCGCCAAAGACGCCTCTCTCGACGCAGCCGCCGCCGGCTACGACGCTGCGGGCATGAAGGCGCGGGCCCTTGCCGTGCGTCTTGTGAAGGCGCGAAGGCTCAAAGGCTCAACCGAAGAATTCGTCGTCGGCCTCAAAGCCCTCGGCGTCAGCGACGTCGACGCCTTCGTCGCGGCACACGTACCGGCGTCGCCGTCCAGCAAGGCTATTGCACCTGGGTGAAAGCGAAGTCGCGGCCGCCCGCTTCGGCGGCGTGGGAGTGACAGTCGATGCACACCGTGAGGGCGTTGCCGCCCGCCGAGCCGCGGGCGTCGGCGACGACGCCGTTGGCCAACACAGGATCAGGCGTTGGCAACTCGGTGCCAGGAGCGACGCGCTCGTACCAGTACCAGTTGCTGCCGTCGGGCGTGGCGGGGTCGGCGGCGGCTTTGCGGTAGACGGCGTAGCCCATGATGGCGTTGTTGTCGTCGTAGAGCTCTTTGACGGACGCGGAGCCGACGGGGAACAAGCCGGTGGTGCCAGCAGCGCTCATCACGTCGTTGGAGCAGATGCGGTTGATGCCATGGGGCGACGGGTCGCGTGAGGCGTGCGGGGCCGGCTCACAGGCCCAATCTTTGTAGAAGCCAAGGGCGATCCAGGCTTCGACGGCGTCGTGGCCTTCGGGCGGCGTCTGCGCCTCGGTGTTGTTGCCTTCGCCTTCGCCTTCACCTTCACCGCGCGTTCCGTCGCAGCCCGCGATGCCGAGAAAAAATGCAGGGAGAATCAAGAGCGAACTGGTTTTCAACATGTTGCTGTTCCTTGGCTTCTGGGGACATCACGTGACAGGACGGCTGCCCCGGGATGCCGGGCAGCGCAGGAGAGCGCGCGAAGACGGAGCTCAGTCGGTGGCCTTGGCGAACGACCCGGCGCCGAAGGCCACGAAGAAGTCTTCGCACCAGATGACGACGCTGCTGAAGGCGTCGACGTCGGTGCCTTCG
>JANNAY010000051.1:0-4892 GCA_031384945.1 Deltaproteobacteria bacterium | reverse complement strand
CGTCGCCGAAGACGTCGCCGTCAGTGACCTCGACGAGGGTGTCGATGCCGTCGCCGTCGTCGTCGGCGTCTCTGAAGCCGGCGGCGCCGTCGCCGTCGAGGTCGAAGAGGCCGTCGGTGCCGTCATCGAGGCCGTCGTCGTCGCTGTCGACGTCTCTGAAGTCGCCGTCGCCGTCGAAGTCGAAGTCGCCAGCGCCTTCGTTTCTGTCGGGCAAGCCGTCGCTGTCGCTGTCGATGTCGAGGGCGTCGATGTCGCCGTCGGCGTCGGTGTCGACGTCGATGATGCCGCCGTCGGATTTGATGAAGTTGTTGATGTTGTCGTCGTCGCTGTCAGTGTCATTGGGGTTCGTGCCGATGACCTGCTCGCGCGAGTTGGTGAGGCCGTCGCCGTCAGCGTCGGCGTTGGGACCGTCGGTGTCGATCTTGTCGAGGTAGTTGGGCGTGCCGTCGCTGTCGTCGTCGCCGGTGCCTTCGACGACATCGGTGCGGCCGTCGCCATCAGAGTTCAGATCGAGGCGGTTGGGGATGCCATCGGCGTCGACATCGGCGCCGAAGACGAGGCCGTCGCTGACCTCGGTGCGAGTCAGGATGCCGTCGTTGTCGTCGTCTGCATCGCGCAAGTCGAGGTTGCCGTCGGTGTCGCTGTCGACGAGGCCTTCGGTGCCATCGTTGACGCTGTCGCCGTCGCTGTCGACGTCTCTGAAGCCGGCGAGGCCGTCGGCGTCGCCGTCGGCGGTGCCGTCGAGGTCGTCGTTGATGCCGTCGGCGTCGCTGTCGAGGTCGCGGCCGTCGACGGTGCCGTCGTTGTCGGTGTCGACCCTGACGCCGCCGTTGGATTCGACGACGTCAGAGATGCCGTCGCCGTCGCTGTCGGCGTTGTTCGGATCGGTGCCGATCAAGCTCTCGGTGCCGTTCTTGAGGGTGTCGCCGTCGAGGTCGCCGTTGGGTCCGTCGACGTCGTCGATGTCGAGGTAGTCGCGGAGGCCGTCGCCGTCGACGTCGCCACGGCCGTCTGCGCCGTCGTTGGCGTTCTCGCCGTCGGCGTTGGCGTCGACCCAGTTTCGGTTGCCGTCGCCGTCAGCGTCGGAGACGGCGCCAGAGTCAGCGACCTCGACGTTGTCGTTGATGCCATCGGCGTCGCTGTCGACGTTCTTCGGATTGCTGCCAAGGTCGAGCGCTTCGTTGCCGTCGGTGAGCGTGTCGTTGTCGGTGTCGGCGTCGTTGGGGTCGGTGGTGCGGCCCACTTCGTCGCCGTCGTTCAGGCGATCGTCGTCGCTGTCGGCGTCGGTCGGATCAGTGCTGAACAGGTCGACCTCGTCGCCGTCGTTGCGGTTGTCGTCGTCAGTGTCGGGGTCGCGCGGGTCGGTGCCCTCGACGGCTTCTTCGGCGTTGTCGAGGCCGTCGTTGTCGGGGTCGGCGATGGGTCCGTCGTCGTCGACGGCGTCGAGGGAGTTCTTGATGCCGTCACCGTCGACGTCGCCGCGGCCTTCGACGCCGTCGGCCCTGCCGTCGCCGTCGCTGTCGGTGTCGAGGATGTTTCTGGCGCCGTCGCCGTCGGTGTCGATGTTGCCCGCGTCGGCGATCTCGGTGGCGGTCGCGATGCCGTCGTTGTCGTCGTCGGCGTTGTTGGGGTTCGACTCGCCGGCGTCGACGCGGCCGTTCTTGTTGGCGTCTTCGCCGCCGTCGGTGAGGCCGTCGCCGTCGGTGTCGACGAGGCGCGGGTTGGTCGGGTTCTGTCCGAGCTTCTCGATGGCGTCGGTGAGGCCGTCGGCGTCGGTGTCGGCGACAAACGGATTGGTCTCATTGGCGTCGAGCACGCCGTCTTTGTCGAGGTCTTCGGCGGCGTCACCCAGGCCGTCAGCGTCGGTGTCGGCGAGCAACGGGTTCGTGCGCGTGGTGTTGACCTCGACGCCGTCGCCGATGGTGTCGCCGTCGGTGTCGGGGGTGTTTGGGTTTGTGCCGAGCTGCGCTTCGCGCGTGTTGCTCAGGCCGTCGCCGTCGTGGTCGCCGTTGCCGCCGTCGGCGTCGTTGGGATCGAGGTAGTTGCGCAGGCCGTCGCCGTCGTCGTCGCCGCGGCCTTCGACGCTGTCGAGGCGGGCGTCGCCATCGGCGTTGGTGTCGAGCCAGTTCGGGCGCCCATCGCCGTCGACGTCGGTCTGCGAGCCGCCGTCTTGCACCTCGGTGAGCGTCGGGATGCCGTCGCCATCGTCGTCGGGGTTGTTGGGGTTTGATTCGCCGAGGTCGATGCGGCCGTTGCGGTTCGCATCTTCAGCGCCGTCGAGCAGCGAGTCGCCATCGCTGTCGGCGTTCAACGGGTTCGTCGGGTTCTGCCCGGCGCCGTTGTTGCGTTCGACGCCGTCAGAGAGGCCGTCGTTGTCGGTGTCGGCCTTTTTGGGATCGGTCTCACCAGCGTTGACGACGCCGTTTCTGTTGGCGTCTTCGACGCCGTCGCTGAGGCCGTCGCCGTCGGTGTCGGCCGCGCGTGGGTTCGTCTCGGTGCCGGACTCGAAGACGCCGTTTCTGTTCAGGTCTTCGAGCTGATCGAGAATCAGATCACCGTCGCTGTCGTTGCTGCGCGGGTTCGACTCGTCGGCGTCGAGCACGCCGTCGCGGTCGCGGTCTTCGACGCCGTCATTGATGGTGTCGCCGTCGGTGTCGACGTTGCGTGAGTTGGTTTCGGTGGCGGCGTCAAAGTTGCCATTTTTGTTGAGGTCTTCTTTGTCGTCGTTGAGGCCGTCGCCATCGGTGTCGGCGAGGCGCGGGTTCGACTCGGTGGCGTCGACGACGCCGTTCTTGTTGCGATCTTCGACGCCGTCGCCGATGCCGTCGCCATCGCTGTCGGCGTTGCGCGGGTTGGTCTCGTTGGCGTCGACCACGCCGTCTCGGTCGGCGTCTTCGACGCCGTCGAGGATGCCGTCGCCGTCGGTGTCAGGATTGCGCGGTCCCGGATCGAGCGGGTCGAGAATGCCGTCGCCGTCGGTGTCGGGGTTGTTCGGATCCGATTCGTTTGGATCGAGCACGCCGTCTTGGTCGATGTCTTCAGCACCGTCGAGCAGGCCGTCGTCGTCGCTGTCGGCGTCGTCGGGGTTCGTCGTCGTGGTCGGATCGCCGTCGTTGAAGCCAGGCGTCGGCAAGCCCGTGGCGCCGATCTCGACGCTGTCGGGGATGCCGTCGCCATCGTCGTCGTTCTGCGTCGGATCGCGCGGGTTGAACTCAACGCCCTGCGGATTGCCGGTCAACGTCGTCGTGGCGCGGCTGACGAGGCCAAAGGCGCTGTCGAAGCGCGCCACCGAATAGTTGACGCCGTTGGTGGTCTGGTCGGTCTCGACGATGAGAAAGTCGGTGCCGAGCACGCTGCTCTCGATGACATCGAGGCCGCGGTCGTCGTTGTTGGTGAACAGCACCGTCTGGCGCGTCTGCACCCGCGGCGTCGCGTTGATCGTTGCCGTCGACCCGCTCAGCGTGAAGCGCGTGACGCCGCAACGCCGGTTGTCGACGTCGCAGGCCGCGTTGGTGTTACCGCCCGAGTTTGCGTGAATCACGTACTCGTTGCGTGCGACGATTTTGGCGACGCTGCCCTGGTTCATCGCCGTCACCCCCGCGACCGGCGTCGGCGCTGCGAAGCTCATCGCGCGAAAGCTGAAGCCCGCGATCGGCAGGCCTTGCAGCACGGCGTCGACGTCTTCGTTCAAGGTAAACAGCAGCTGGCGCGTCTGGTGGTCGACGAAGACTTGCTCTTGGTCCGACAGCGCGCTGTCGTCGGCGGTGTCGCCGACGGCGAGCACGCGCTCAGCGACCAGGGCGCCGGCGCTGCCGCCGTTGTCGATCGAGTAGGCCTGCAGGATGGCCTGCGGCACGCGACGCACGGTACCCGTCGCGCGAGCGTTGTCGTTGTCGTTGCCGGGGTCTTGCTCGACGGTGCGGATGCGGTTGGCGGCTTCGACGGCGGCGACGGTGTAGGTCGCGTTGTAGGTGGTGCCGCCGCCGTTGACGCCAGCGACGACGACCTGGTCGCCGACGGCGAAGGCGTGGTTGCCGTTGGTGGTGATGACGACGGTGCCGCCGGCGCCGCTGTCGTCGATGGTCGAGATGTTGATCTGGCTCTGTCGCGAGTCGCCGGCGATGGTCACGAGCACGCGCCGGTACGGGTCGACGAGGATCGCGCCACCGTTGCAGGCGACGCGGTTGGCCGGCACCGTCGGGTTCGTCGTCGCCGCCGCGCCCGGCGACGGGCAGTGGGTGGCGAACTCGAGCGCCGGAATGACGTTCAACGTCGTGGCGTCGAAGACGCGCACGGTCTGCGTGTTCAGAATGCGAAAGTAGAGGCGCTTCATCTCGGGGTCGAGAGCGACGACGGCGTAGCCGGCGACGTTGGTGACCTCGGTGAACGTCGTCGGCGTCGCGATGTCGGCGGCCTGGATGCGGCCGGCGCTGTTGGCGACGTAGATGGTGCGGTCGGGATTGAGCGGAAACTGAGCGTGTGCAGCGCTGCTCACCAGGCCGGCGAACAACCCAACGACGACGAAGCGCATCATGGCTTCCTCCAACTTCATTCCGTGAACCAGCTCATCCTGCCGCCACGTCGACGGGTGAGCGACTTTGTGGCCGAATGCCTCGGAATGTCAGGCGACGGCGACGCTGCTGTCGCGACATCGCAGGCAGCCTGCCCGGTGCGGCTTCTGCCGGGTGCCCGCCATCACACCCACAGGGGCGGGTCTTCCGACGCCCGACGACGTCAAAGTCGGTGGTCCTGCGACGACTGGCATTCCACAGATCTGGATCAGGCACGGGTGCGACTTGCGGGCGTCGAGACCCAAGCGCAAAATCGAGACGTCTGGTGACTCTCCGCCAGCTCGACAACCCGATTCCAAGGGACGACACGATGAAGATGAC
>JANNAY010000042.1:0-1548 GCA_031384945.1 Deltaproteobacteria bacterium | reverse complement strand
GACGTCATCGCCCCGTTTCTGGGCCTGCCGAAGCCGACGCAGCCGCTGGTGTCGACCGCGCCGGCGTGGTGGGCGCTGCAGCCACCGACGACGACTGCCTGTCCGTCGCCAGTTGAATGACAGCGGTGGGGCGACTTTGTTAGGACGAGGACGCTGCACACGCTGCGGCAGGAGCGGACCACCATGTTTTTCGGCGACGGGCCATTCGCAGACGATGACGACCACGAAGACGGCAAAGACGACAAAAAGAAGGGCGCCGGTCGCGGGCTCAACGACAAGCTGCTCGACGCGCGCACGTTGATCCTCGCCGAAGAGGTGAGCGATTCGATGTACCGCAAGGTCGCGACCATGCTGACGCTGCTCGAGCGCAAAGACGGCAAGGCGCCCATCACGGCGTTCGTGAACTCGCCAGGCGGCAGCGCCGACAGCGGCTTCGCCATCTACGACCTGTTTCGTTTCTCGCCGTGCCCCATCGTCACCGTGGCCAACGGCGTCGTGGCCAGCGCCGCGGTCACCATCTTTCTCGGTGGCGCGCAGGGCAAGCGGTTGACGATGCCCAACGCCCGCTTCTTGTTGCACCAGCCCTCGACGGCGACGCGCGGTCAAGCGAGCGACATCGACATCACCGCCCGCGAGATCGTCAAGATCCGCCGCCGCTACAACGAGATCGTCGCCGAGTGCACCGGCCGCAACCTCGACCTCGTCGAGAAAGACAGCGACCGCGACTTCTGGCTCTCGGCCCGCGAGGCCGTCGACTACAAGCTCGCCAACCGCATCGTCTCGCGCCGCTCTGAGCTCGAAGAGCTGGGCTGACGGGCTCGCTGGCCTCGACGTTTCGGGCTCCCACAACCCGGGTTGGGCGTTTGCTCAACCCGGGTTGTTCATTTTCTCAACCGGGGTTGTGAACCGCTGCGCACAGCCCGCAGACGCGCATCGAACCCGTGGCCTCGCGTCCTTGCCCGCCGCGGTCGTGGGCTGATTCTTCGTCGCGGTTGACCATGCGGAACACGTCCTTCCGTCGTGGGTAGGTCTTGGCGCGGGTGGCGGTGACGACGACGACGGAGCTTTCGCCGGGGTCGGCGAGCCTGTGGCACTTCGTGCAAACGAACATCTCTGACGGGCCTGCTGCGAGATGCAGCGTGAAGTGTCGGCTGGCCCAGCACCGACGCCGCGACCCTACCCCAACGAAGCGAATCGTCGACGCCTGCGGATCGGCGGTGTTCTGCTCGGCCCGCTAACGTCGAAGGCGTGAAGCCCCGCGCGGTGTTCCATCCTGCTGTCGACGTCCTGTTCACGGGCGGGCTGTCGTTCGCGTTCTTTCTGCCGCTCTTCTTCATCGACGGGCCCATCGACGCCGCCAGCGTCTACTTGCCCTTGTTAATTCTCAACACGCTGATCAATTCACCGCACATTATATCGTCGGCTGTGCTGTTGTATCAGAACCCGCAGAGCGTGCGGCTGCATCCCTTCGCCACCGTGGTCGTGCCTGTGTTGTTGCTGGTGCTGTGTGTCGGCTGTGCAGCGCTGGGCGGCTTCGGCGTCTTTCCG
>JANNAY010001627.1:0-1759 GCA_031384945.1 Deltaproteobacteria bacterium | reverse complement strand
TCAGCAGGGCCGGTTGGTTCACGTCGTGTTGGTACTGGCCGACGCCGATGGCCTTCGGATCGACCTTCACCAATTCTGCGAGCGGGTCTTGCAGGCGCCGCGCGATCGAGATGGCGCCGCGAATGGTCAAATCGATGTCAGGAAATTCTTCGCGCGCGACGTCAGAGGCCGAGTAGACGCTCGCCCCCGCCTCGTTCACCGGCGTGACGATCACCGGCGACGACGACGACGACTGTGCCGCCGTCAGAGCGCGCCGCACGAAGGCCTCGGCCTCTCTTCCGCCGGTTCCGTTGCCGACGGCGATGGCCGCGGGTGCGTGCGTCTTCACGAGCCGCAAGAGCACGACGCGCGCCTCTTCTTCGCCCCGCGGGCCCTGCATCGGAAAGATCGTGATCGATTCGACGAAGCGGCCCGTGCCGTCGACGACGGCGCACTTGCAGCCGGTGCGAAACCCCGGGTCGATGCCGATGACGACCCGAGCGCCGAGCGGCGGCGCCAACAAGACGCCCTCGAGGTTCTCCGCAAAGACGTCGATGGCAGAACGATCGGAGCGCGCCTTGAGTTCCGCGCGCACGTCGGTCTCGACCGAGGGGCCCAGCAGTCGTCTGAAGGCGTCCTGAATCGCGAGGCCCAACTGCCGCGCCCACGGCGTGCCCCGGGCCAGGCGCGCCTGCGCTTCGATCTTCGGCAAGAGGCGGTCTTCGTCGATGTCGAAAGAGAGCTTGAGCACCCCCTCTTCCTCACCGCGCGTCACCGCGAGGAAGCGGTGCGAGGGGATCTTCGCGACGGGCTCGGCGAAGTCGCCGTAGGCATCGAATTTGGTGGGCTCGGTGCTCTTCTTCTTGGCGAAGCGCGAGACGAGCACCCCGTCACGCAGCAGGCTGTCGCGCGCGAGGGCCCGCACCTCAGCCTTTTCGGCGACCAGCTCGGCGACGATGTCGCGGGCGCCGGCGAGGGCGGCGTCGACGTCGGCGACGTCTTTGGCGGCGTCGACGAAGGCGGCGGCTTCGCGCTCAGGAGCGCCCTCCCGGGGTTGCGCGAGGATGCGATCGGCGAGCGGCTGCAGTCCGCGATCACGGGCGATCGAAGCGCGCGTCCGGCGCTTCTGCTTGAAGGGCAGATAGAGATCCTCGAGCGCCTGCTTCGTCGTCGCCGCTCTCAACGCGGCCTCGAGCGCCAGCGTGAGCTTGCCCTGCTCGCGGATCGATCCGATCACGCTCTCGCGCCGTTGCTCGAGCTCGATCCGCTGATCGCGGCGCTCTTCGATGGCCCGGATCTGCACCTCGTCGAGGCTGCCGGTGAGCTCTTTGCGGTAGCGGGCGATGAAGGGGACGGTGGCGCCGCCCTCGAGCAGCGAGAGCACCGCAGCCACCGAGCGAACAGGCAAAGAAAGTTCGGCCGCAACGACGGCGTCGACGTGGGGTGCGTTGTTCATCGCGTTGCGAAGGTAGCGCAGGCAACTTTCACCACCGACGGCGATCGGCCCTGAAATTCGATATGGGACGGTCCGCAAAAGTCGTCGACGACGCCGGCAGCGGACCGTCCCATCTCGATATTGCCGACCGCAACCGACCGTGATCGCAGGTGAATTGGCGCATTGGCCCGAGAGCGCTAACTTGCGGATGCTGGCGTGCTCGGGCCGCAACATGGGGGTCACCTGCCGCGTAGGTTCGTTGTGGGTGTCGCGTTTCTGGTGGGGGCGGCTGGCGTGATCGCCACCGCGCCGCCGCCCGTTGAGTCATTCGAGATGCGCTCCGAG
>JANNAY010001614.1:0-5673 GCA_031384945.1 Deltaproteobacteria bacterium | reverse complement strand
ACCCGATCAAAAGCCACAGATGCGAAAAAACACCGGGAAAAAACGACCCAAAAAAAATCTGCTCTGTGACCTCTGCCTGCGCTCTGTGATCTCTGTGAATTTCTCTTTCTCTGTTCCTCGTGTCCGTGTCCCTCTCCTCTGTCACGATTCACAACCCGGGTTGGCTGTGTTCACAACCCAGGTTGGGCACTCCAGGCAGTGCACTCTCGGGGCTCAGCCGGTGAGGCCGTCGAGCATGTCTGAGAGCTCGTCAGCGTGCTGCTCTTCTTGCTCGAGGATGCCTTCGAGCAAGCGGCGCGTCGTCGAGTCTTTCTCGCCGACGAAGGCGATCATCTCGCGGTAGCTGTCGATGGCGATGCGCTCGGCGATGAGGTCTTCTTTGACCATGTCTCTGAGGTCGCCGCCCTCTTTGTATTCGGCGTGGGCGCGCGCGCTCAACGTGTCGGGGTTCAAGTTCGGCTCGCCGCCCAGCTGCACGATCCGCTCGGCCAGCAGATCGGCGTGCGCCTGCTCTTCGTTCGCGTGCTCAAGAAACTCGGCCTTGATGGGCTCGGCCGTCAGACCACGCGCCATGAAGTAGTGCCGCTTGTAGCGAAGCACGCAGATGATCTCCGTCGCCAGCGCGTCGTTGAGCAGCTGACAGACCTTCTCACGGTCCGCCGTGTACGACGTCGTCACCGCGCCTTCTTCGATGTGCTGCCGCGCCCGCTCGCGCAGCGTCTTCACGTCGGTCAGAAACGGCGTCGCGCTCGCAGTCGCGCTGCCACCGCCGCTGCTGTTGCTGGCGACGTTGCCGTTGCCGTTGCCGTTGCCGGTGCCGGTGCTCTTGCCGTTGCCATTCTTCTGCGTCGACTTGTCCACGTGCGCCTCCTCAACAGGGTTGTGGAGGCAGACGTCACGATCGACGACGACGACGGCAACTGTGGCGCCACCGCTCACTGGGGCCATTTGGACGTCAGCTCAACGTCACTCGTGCACATCGGGTGAGATCGCCTGAAGCTCACGCCACAGCGCCTTGCGCTCATCGGCAGGCAACGGCGCGATGCACTCTTTGCCTGTGCCCGCCGCCAGACAGGGGGCCATGCCGGGCGGCCAGCCCGCGCGGCAACGGGCGGTGATCACGTCGGCCATCTCGGACTGCTGCACGCCGTCGACGTGGCCCTTCGAGCCGTTCTGCAGATCGAGCGACCAGCGCACCCCGGCCGGCCCGCACTCGTCGACGTCGGCGGTGCAGCCCCCCGACTGCACCATCGCCTTGAGCCGGGTGACGTTGCGCTGCGCCGCTGGCGGCAACCACGACATCGTGAAGTCGGAGCGCGGTCGGTACCAGGCCTCGGCCGCGAACGCCTTTTGGTAACGCGGGTCTTTGAAGACGTAGCCGTAGAGCGCGAACAGCCGGTTGCGCAGCAGATCGACCTCGCTGCAGGCAGGAACGTCGCTGCTCGGCCAGTCGAGCTGGCAGCGGTCGTCGTCGCCGAGGGCGCCCTTGTGGCAACACGCCTTTTGAAAGCCCTGCTTGAAGCGCAGGTCGTCGAAGTCGTGTTGCAGCAGCAAGAGCGCGTCGTCGTTGCAGATGTCGCGCTGGCTCTTGCCCGCCAGTGGATCGGGCTTCGCCGCTGCTGTCGTCGTCGCGTTCGTCGACTTCGGCGCAGCCGCCGCTTCGCCCGGCTCACGCGCCCCGACCTGCGACACCACCAGCGAGACCAACAGCATCCACATCGTTTCACCTCAGCACGAGGGCTAGCACCGCGCTGCGAGGTCGACGCTCGTAAACATTACGATTGTCGTCGTCACTCCCGCTGCCGACTCTCGCCACCTCTTGAGTTGGCGTCGCCGTCGTCGTTGGCGCCGACCCTGCCGCGAGGTCGTTGATGAAGCGTTTCCTGCTCCCTGCCTTTTTTCTGTGCGCGGCGATGAGCTGCGATGTGCCCGCCGGTGACGAGGGCGAAGGCGAAGCAGGCGAAGGCGAAGGCGAAGGCGAAGAAGGCGAAGGCGAAGCAGGAGAAGGCGAAGCAGGAGAAGGCGAAGGAGAAGGCGAAGGCGAAGGCGAAGGCGAAGGCGAAGGCGAAGGCGAAGGCGAAGGCGAAGGCGAAGGCGAAGCAACCTTCCCGCCGACCAACAACTTCATCACCATCACGTCGCCGTGGGAGACGCGCGACCGCAACAACGCCGAGCTGGCGCGGGTGTTCGTGGCCCGCCAATCGTGGGTCGTGGTCTACGCCGACAACGACGGTGAGCGGGGCGCCGAGCTCTTCCACACGCGGGTGTCGCAGCTGAGCCAGGCCCGCGTGCTCTTGCAAAACCCCGACGTCTGGCAGGCGAATCAAGTGCTTCACCTGGAGGTGCGCGAAGACGCGAACCCGCGCAGCGTCTACAACGGCGAGAGCGAGCCGCTGCTCGTCGACAACACCGGCCGGCTGATGGTCCGCACCGTCAACCTGCACTTCATCAGCAGCACCACCGTCGAAGACTCAGAGTTCTACGCGCGCAACTGCACGACCTCGCAGTTCGAAGAGAACCGCACCGACCTGCCCGTCGACTGCCGCTGCAACGCAGCGCTCACCGGCGGGCTGCCGATCTGCTGGGCGCCCGGTGACTCGTACGGGAACGGCTTCGACTTCGGCGCCGGCGGCCCCCGCCTCGCCGACGTCAACAACGTCGGCCGCGAGGTCGGCGGCGGCTTCCTCGACGAGGCGAACCGCGCGTACATCGTCGCGATGAACTGGAAGGACGCGAACTTCACGCAGTCGGTCGGCGTCATCTGGGCCATCGACGTCGACACCGGCGCGCGCCGCGTGGTCTCGGGCACCATCGACACGCCGACCGGCTACCAGACCACCGGCGGCGGCTACGACAGCAACGTCACCGTCAGCGGCGTCGTGCGCCACACGGCAGCCCTGCCGTACCTGTGGGACGTGCAGGTCGGCCCTGACGGCGCCTGGTACAGCTACGGCTCTGAGACCGCCGACAACGTCGAGATCGTGCGCATCGACCCCGTCACCGGCGACCGCGAGCTCGTCTGGCACAAGGCCGTCGCCGGTCAGGGACACACGATGCCCCAGTGCACCAGCGACCGCGTCGGTGAGCTTTCGGTGCAATTCACTGAGAAGTCATTCACCATGGATCCGGCGGGTAATTTTTACCTGTCGTTTCACAATCCCTCAGACGGCGACGGCATCGCCCGCATCCCCCTCGACGGCAACGGCTGCGACGTGGTCATGCGCGTGAACTCGACGCGACCGAACGTCGGAAGTGGCGTTTCTTTTCAGTCGCAGAACATCCGCGGCATCGCCTACATCAATGACCTGATCTACATCTACACCATCCTCGGCGACCGCCTGATCGCGGTGAACCCGACCACCGGCAACCGCACCCTCATCAGCAGCGTCGAAGACCAGCTGGGCTCGGGCCACCCCTCGATCGGCGAGAACTGGTTGGTCTTCGACGAGCGCACCCAGCTCTTGTGGACGAGCGGCGGGGCCGCCGACCAATTCGTCGTCGTCGACCTGGCCACCGGCGACCGGCAGAACCTCTTGCAGCTGTCGTCGTCGTCACCGCTGGTGCCCGGCGGCCACCCCGTCGCCCACGAGGTGCGCGGACCCCTCGAGCCCGGCACCTGGTCGCGCGAGCGCTTCTACTTTCACCCCGACAACCCCGACCACATCGGCATGGTCATCAACGGCATGTCGTTCGGCATCTACGAGCTGCACACGAGCAACAGCTTCATGTTCTCGCTGTGACGCCTACTTGGTCTT
Organism: Deltaproteobacteria bacterium; assembly: GCA_031384945.1. Taxonomy (GTDB): domain Bacteria; phylum Myxococcota; class UBA727; order UBA727; family VGSZ01; genus VGSZ01. The sequence goes on along the minus strand of JANNAY010001614.1, from coordinate 1,918 downwards.
GAGCTCGACGACGCCATCGAAGTCGGCCGGCAGACCGGTGACGAGCGTCTCTTCACAGCGGCGCAGCCACAGCTGCGCCGCTGCGTCGTCGGGGACGCGGGCGACGGCGACAGTGAATTTGTCGAGGGCGCCTTTCACGTCTTTGTCTTGAAAGAGCTTCCACCCTTCAACGAAGACATCGCGCGTGGCGAGGCGCTGCTCGCAGGCCGTGCGCTCGAGGCCGTCGAGCACCTCGTAGACGGTGACGGGCTTGGTCTTTCCTTTGACGCGAACGCGGTCGACGACGCGCAGCGCATACGCAGCAGGATCCTTGAGCTTGTCGTGCGTGAGCTCAGAGATGAGAAAGCTCGCGCCGTACATCTTCGTCATGGTCTCGACGCGGGCGGCGAGGTTGACGCTGTCGCCGATGACGCCGCAGTTGATGCGGTTCTTGCCACCGATGGTGCCGAGGGTGAGCAGGCCGGTGTTGACGCCGATGCCGACCTTCAGCGGCTTGTCGCCGTTCTTCTTGCGCTCGACGTTGTGCATCTCGAGGGCGCGCAGATCGCCGATGCCGGCGCGCACGGCGTGGTCGGCGGAGTGGACGCCGCCCCCTCTTCCATCAGACGTGTCGTCGAAGAGCGCCATGATGGCATCGCCGATGTAGCTGTCGATGAATCCACCCTCTTGTTGAATGGGCGGCTCCATCTGCATCAGATAATCGTTGATGAAGCGAAAGTTCTGCTCGGGCGAGTTACCCTCGACGAGGCTCGTGAACGACCGGATATCTGAAAAGAGGATCGACATCTGTTTTTGCAGGTGATCACCGCGTCGCACTTCGACGAGATTTTCGCGCCCGAGAATCTTCAAAAATTCACGAGGCACGAAGCGCCCGCTCGCCACGTTCATGCGAGCCAGCGCGATGTGCGTGCGCAGACGCGTGAGCAGCTCGTCTTTCGAGACGGGCTTGGTCAAGAAGTCGTTGGCGCCGGCGCCGAAGCCGTCGACGAGGTCGGTGATCTGGTTCTTGGCCGTCACCAGCACGACGGGAATTTCTGCCGCCGGATAGCGCCGTCGCAGCTCGGTGCAGACCGCGTAGCCCGACATGCCGGGCATCATGACGTCGAGCAGCACGAGGTCGGGCTGGTAGCCGCCAGCGATGAGGTCGAGGGCCTCGCGTCCCGACTCGGCGCGGCGCACCAGGTAGCCCGAGAGCGCGAGGTGGTTCTCCAACACCGTCAAGTTGATGGGCTCGTCGTCGACGATCAGCACGCGCGGCGCATCACCAGCAGCGATCGCCGAGACCGCAGCAGGGCTGGCGACGACAGCGACGTCGGCGGCGGCTTCGTTGTCGGCCTCGCGCAGACGCTGCATGCGCACAGGACCTGACGTCTCGACGGGCACGTCTTTGCCCGCGACGGGCAAGGTGAACGTGAACCGCGAGCCCTGCCCGCGGGCCGAGTCGACGCCGATGCTGCCGCCATGCAGCTCGACGAGCTCTTTGGTGACCGACAAGCCGAGACCGGTGCCGCCGAACTCGCGCGACGTCGAGCCATCGGCCTGCTCAAAGCTTTGAAAGATGCGCTGGTGGGCGGCCTTGTCGATGCCTGTGCCGGTGTCGCTGACGGTGACGGCGACGAAAGAGACGCCGCCTTTGACCTCGACCTGGGCGCTGACGTCGACGGTGCCGGCGCTGGTGAACTTGATCGCGTTGCCGATCAGGTTGGTCAGAATCTGCGTCAGCCGGTCTTCGTCGGCGTGCACGTGCGGCACCGACGGATCGATCGACGACGTCAACGTCAGCTGCTTCTTGCCAACGAGGCCCTTCGACAGCGAGAGCACGAGGTCGACACAGGCGACGAGGTTCACGCTGGCCTTGTGCAGCTCGAGGTTGCCGTTCTTCATCTTCGAGAAATCGAGGATGTCGTCGACGAGGTGG
>JANNAY010001606.1:0-2490 GCA_031384945.1 Deltaproteobacteria bacterium | reverse complement strand
CGACAACGACGGCGACGGCATCGTCGACGCCCAGGATCGGTGCCCCAACGATCCCGAGACCGTCAACGGTGTCGACGACGACGACGGCTGCCCCGACAAGGGCGAGTCGAAGGTGCGCATCACCGCCACGCGGGTCGAGATTCTCGAGAAGATCTTCTTCGACTTCGACAAGGCGACGCTGCAAGAGCGCTCGCACGATCTGCTCAACCAGGTGGCCGCGCTGCTGCGCGCCAATCCGCAGGTGACGAAGGTGCGCATCGATGGACACACCGACGACAAGGGCAACGACGCCTACAACCTCGAGCTCTCACAGGCGCGCGCTGAGACCGTTCGCACCTATCTCGTTGGACGCGGCATCGACCTCAGCCGTCTCGACGCGGCGGGCTACGGCGAGACCCGGCCCATCGACTCGAACAAGAAAGAAGCGGGCCGCGATCGCAACCGGCGCGTCGAGTTCAACATCGTCGAGATCGACGGACAGGCCGTCTCGCCGCTGACCGTGCCCGGCACGAAGTAACCCGTGCGTCGATCGCTGGTCAGCGCAGCGGCAACCGAGCAAAGGCCAGCGTGCGCACGGGCGGCGTCGGCGTGACGGCGATGGCCGGTCCGCCGAAGCCCACGTCGCAGTCGCCGGCGCAGATGACGCCGCCGTAGACGTCGCCGCCGCTGACGACGACGGGGCCGGCGATGAGCGGTCCACCGGTCGCCTGCGACAGGCGCCGCTGCGTGCGTCCGGCAAAGGCAACGACGTAGGCCGCGCCGTCGGCGGCGGGGAAGACCTCGGCGCCGCTGACGTCGAGGTCGGCGGCGACGTTGGCGCTGCCGCTGATGCCGACCACGTCGTCGTCGATGGCGAGGTCGACGACGGCGGCGTTGATGGTCTTGAAGCGCAGGCTTTCGCTGAACACGCCGGTCTCAGGGTTCAGCTCGGCGATGAACGTGGCGAAGGTCTGGTTCGAGAAGAAGACGTCGAATTCTTCGGGCAGACCGTCGTTGAGGGTGATGTCGTCGTCGACGACGCTGGCGACGACGAGCGTGGCGCCGTCAAAGGCGAGGCCGCGCACGCTCTCGGTGCGCCCCGAGAAGCCCCAGGTCTGCGCGAAGCGCGGCACACCCGCGTCGTTGAGCGCGACCAGCACGGCGTCGCGCAGATCGACCGCTTGCCGCGTGTCGCCCGCGAAGTCGACGTCGATGGTGCCGGCGAAGCTGCCGCCGGCGTAGACATCGGCGTTGGCGTCGACGACGACGTGTTCGGCGACGCCGGCGCTGTCGTAGATGCGCTGCCACACCTCGGTGACGATGTCGTCGAAGCGAATCAAGAAGCTGCCGCCGTTGCTGCCCGCCACGCGCTCGACATTGTTGTCGAGCGCCAAGGCGACGCTGCCGCTGAAGTCGCCGCCGACGAGGTACGAGTCGTCGTCGACGAGCGCGATGCTGCGCAGGGTCGCGCTGCCGCTGCCGTTGGTGACGACGGTGGTGATGCTGAGAAATGTGCCCGCGGTGTCGAGGTGCAGGATGAAGCCGTCGCCTTGGCCAGCGTTGAAACGTTCGCCGCCGGCCGCGGTGGGGTCGAAGTCGACAGCCTGCTCGTAGTGGCCGGCGACAAAGACGTCGTCGTCGATGGTGGCGACGGCCTCAGCGCTGTCGTTGCCGGCGGCGCCGTAGGCCTGGGCGTGGCGCAGCGCGCCGTTGGCTTCGAAGATGACGACGAAGAAGTCGTCGCCGCCCGCGCCGACGAATTCGTCGCCGCCGACGTTGAGGGTGCCGGCGCAGTTGCCGACGACGACGACGCTGCCGTCGGCGGCGACAGCGGCGTCGCTGAAGCTGCTGACGCCGCCGCAGTCGAAGCGGGCGACCCAGGTGGGATCGGGATCGACGTCGCCAATCTCGCCCTCGCCCTCGGCGACGACGCAGACGCGCTGTTCACAGACGAAGCCCGCGATGCAGTCGGACTGCCGCTGACACGCGTAGCCGGCGAGGTCAGGCGCTGGCAGCCCGAGGAAGCAGCCGGGCGCGGCGAGCACCGTGACAACAGCAACGACGACGATCATTCAAGCACCCCGACGACGGCGACGGTGGCGCCGGCAGCGACGACGAAGGCGCCGCCGACGTAGCAGGCGGCAGCGACAAAGGCGTTGTTCTCGCTCGCCGTGTACAGCACGGCGGCGTCGGTTTGCTTGGCGGCGGCGCGGGCGTCGCTGTCAGCGCCGACAGCGGCGAGGTCGAAGAAGACGCCGACGCCAACGACGACGATGCCGGCGGCGCCGATGCCAGCGCCACCGATCGACGTCCAATTCGTCGTCGGCGGTGGCGGTGGCGGTGGCGGCGGCGGTGTCAGCGCGCCGCCGTTTTTCAGCTCGACGTCGAGCACGAGCAGCTTTTGCTTTGGCGTGGTGACCGCAGCCGCGGAGAGCAAGCCGGCGACGGCTGCGTTGATTTGCGCCGAGACTTCGCCGAGGTCTTTGCCCTGCACGCTGGTGCGCGCCGGCG
>JANNAY010001564.1:0-9066 GCA_031384945.1 Deltaproteobacteria bacterium | reverse complement strand
GCGATGGCTTCGTCGTCGTTGAGGGCTTGTTCAGCGGCGGCGCGCAACAGCGGGTGCTCGAACACCAACAGCGCGTCGTTGTCGGCGCCGGGTCCGCCGATCTGCGTCACGTCGTCGGCGAACACCGGGGCCCCAGGACGTCGCTGCGACCGCGCGAGAAAGCCCGTCTCGGTCAGCAACCGCAGCGCCCGCAGCACCTCGTCTTTGGGAATGCCCAGCCGCACGCCGACGAATTCGACGGCGACGGGCATGAAGGTGAGGCCGAGGGCGGCGCAGTGTCCGAGCACGCGCCGCGCGGTGTCGGGCAAGCGCATGACGCGCGCGTGCAAGAGCTTGTCGAGGCGGTTCGGCATCACGCGCGTGCCGTCGCCGAAGAACAGCGAGGCGTCCCACTCGTTGCCGAGCACGCCGGCGCTCTTCTTCAAGAAGCCGCCCTCGACGGCCCATCTGACGGCGTGGGCGACGAAGAGGGGCGACCCCTTGGCCTTCTCGAACAGCGCCTCGACGGCGGCCTCGAGCGGACGGCCAAAGGCGGAAGCGACGGCCGAGCCTGCGCCTTCGCGGCCCGCGTCGGAGGTGACGGCCTCGTTGACGTCGAGCAAGGCGTTGCACAAGGCGCGGGCGGATTTGACGTCGAGGGGCTTCACCTCGCGTCGCGTGACGGCGAAGCCCTCTTCGAGGCCGAGCGGACCGCGGGGCTTCTGCGTCGCCAACAGCACGACGCGGGCGCGTCCACCGAGGCGGCGGGCGACAAAGGCCAGCGTCTCGCGCGTCGGCGTGTCCATGGCGTCGGCGCCGCTGACGACGAAGACGGCGGGGCGGTCGTCGCCGGCGCGGGCCAACAGCGCCCGCGTGATCAACAGCACCGCGCGGCGGATCGACGTGCGCAGCGCCCGGGGCGAGCGGCGCGAGGCGACGTCGTCGTCTTCGTCGCCGTCGTCGCCGCTGCCTGCGCCGACGAGGTCGCAGACGACGTCTTTCAGGCCCTTCAGCTCGGTGCGCTCGGGGTCTTGCAGGCTGTCGGCGAGGCCTTCGACGAGGCGGGTGATGCGGGGGTTGCCGCGGGGGTGTCCGGCGGGGGCGCGGGCCAGGGCGCGGATCATGCCGACGACGGCGGCGTAGGGCGTGGGCTGCAGCGGATCGGCGGCGCCCCACAACACCACGGCCTTGTCGTCGAGCAGCCCGCTCTCGTTGAGCGCGGCGCGCACCAGCGACGACTTGCCGATGCCCGCCGGTCCGTAGAGCAAGAGGGCCCGCGGCGTGGTGTCGGCGGCAACGCCTTCGACGACGACGGCGCCGGCCGCGACATCGTTGGCGCGCAGGCCGTCTGCGGCCGCAGTGCCCAGGACAGCGGCGCAGGCTTTGACGTCGTCGTCGCGGCCGACGAAGGGCGGGCGCAGCAGCAGCGCCGAGAGCTCCCACCGCTCTTGGCCATAGGGCGCCCGCGGATCGACGACGGTGACGCCCTTGTGGGCCGGCGACACGGGCAGCACGGCGAGGTCGCTGGCGACGGCGAGGGCGCCTTCGTCGAGGGCGAGCAGGCCGGTGGCGGGCAAGAGCGCGCCGGCCCTGACGACGTCAGAGATGAGGTCGCCGCTGCCCTTGACCAGCGAAAACGACAGCGGCGCGCCCTCGGGCAGGGCCTGTGCCACCGACGTCGCGGCGCGCACCAGCAGGGCGACGGCGTCGCGGTCGGCGCCGCGGGCCGAGAGCAAGAGCTCGTCGGCGGCGTGGGGCATCTCGGTGATGTCGGCGGCGCCGACGACGGAGCCTTTGACGGCGGCCAGCGACCGCGCGGCCTCTTTGGTGAGCGCCCGCACCCGCAAGATGGCCGACGCCGGCGACACCGCAGCGGCAGCGTCTTCTTCGTCGGAGACGGGGGCCTGGTCCATCAGCGAGTCGAGAGCGGCGGCGACGGCCGAGGGGGCCTCCCAGTCCGACTTTGCCGGCAGCGACGTGGGCGACGCCGGCGCATCGACGGGATTGGTCAACAGCTGCCGGGCGTCGGCGCGGGCGCGCAGCACGACGCCGACGTCGACCTCGAAGGCGCCTTTTTCGTCGCCGCTGCGCTTCTTGACGACGGCGACGAGGGCATCGGCGACGGCGGAGAGGGCGACGAGCAGGGTGTCTTCGCCGTGATCGCGGCGCATGTCGTCGAGGGCGCGGCGCGACACCGCAGCCCCCGACAGGCGATCGGTGAGCAGCCGCCAGGCGGCGCGGCCGGCGTCGACGCGGCGGCCGTCTTTGTCTTCATCGTCGACGATGTCGACAGCGATGCCGTCGGCGCTGACGTCGACGTCGAAGTCGTCGGCGTCGTCGGAGTCGAGGGTGCGGAGCGCCAAAACCGCCTCTCTGACGAGGGCGTCCTGCTCCGACACGGCGAGGTGCGCGATCTTCACGGCGGGCCGGGACCGTATCGCGGCGCGTCGTCGACGTCGCGTTGCCCGCTTTGCCGCGCCGTCCGGATGCACCGTCCTCGTCGATCTCGTCGCGAGAGTTGCGTTCGGGGCCGCGGGAAGCGAAAAACAACGAAGGTATGCCTACGCGTCGGGACCCCGGATCGAACCTGCAGTGCTCCTTTTGCGGCAAGGGCCAGCGAGAGGTGAAAAAGCTCATCGCTGGGCCGACGGTCTACATCTGCGACGAGTGCATCCACCTCTGCAACGACATCATCGCTGAAGACGCCGCTGAGCGGCACCAGCACGAGCAGCTGCAGCTGCCGACGCCGCACGAGATCCGCGACTTCCTCGACCGCTACGTCGTCGGCCAAGACCACGCCAAGAAGGTGCTGAGCGTCGCGGTCTACAACCACTACAAGCGCATCAACACGCGCACGGCCAAGGGCGCGCCGCCGACGTCGGGGTCAGGACACGGCTCACATGGCCGCGCCGAGGGCATCGAGCTCACCAAGTCGAACGTCTTGCTCATCGGTCCCACGGGCACGGGCAAGACGTTGCTGGCGCAGTCGCTGGCGCGCTTTCTCAAGGTGCCGTTCACGGTGGCCGACGCGACGACGCTGACCGAGGCCGGCTACGTCGGCGAAGACGTCGAGTCGATCATCCAGAACCTGTTGGCCGCCGCCGACAACGACATCGAGCGCTGTGAGAAGGGCATCGTCTACCTCGACGAGGTCGACAAGATCGCCCGCCGCGGCGAGGGCCCGTCGGTCACGCGCGATGTCTCGGGCGAGGGCGTGCAGCAGGGTCTGCTGAAGCTCATCGAAGGCACGAAGTGCAACGTCACGCCGCGCGGCGCGAAGAAGTACGGCCAACAAGAGGCCACCGTGCAGGTCGACACCTCGAACATCTTGTTCATCGTCGGCGGCGCCTTTGTCGGCATCGAGCAGATCATCGAGCGCCGCACGGGCTCGCGCGCCATCGGCTTCGGCGCGCTCTCTGCCGTCGACAAAGACGGCAAGCCGGCGAAGAAAGACCGCCGCCTCGGCGAGATCCTCAAAGACATCACCACCGACGACCTCATCAAGTTCGGCCTCATCCCCGAGTTTGTCGGCCGCTTGCCCGTGACGGCGACGCTCAACGACATGAGCGAAGACGACCTCGTGCACATCTTGACGCAGCCGAAGAACGCGCTGGTCAAGCAATACCAAAAGCTCTTCGCCATCGAGGGCGTGAAGCTGAGCTTCACCGAGGGTGCGCTGCGCGTGGCGGCCAAAGAGGCCATCAAGCGCAAGGCCGGCGCCCGCGGTCTCCGCGCGATCCTCGAGGCTGCGATGCTCGATGTCATGTACGAGGTCCCCTACCTCGATGGCATCGCCGAGTGCTTGATCAACGAAGACGTCATCACGAAGGCCGCGCCGCCGGTCTTGACGTTCGAGAAGAAGCAGTCGGCTTAGTCGCGTCTTCATGATGGTGTCGATCGCGATGTCCTTGTCGCCGTCATCGCTTCAGCCCGGCTGTGACCTGCCGATGCAGTAGAGGTGAAGCACACGGACTGGCAGCTGGACCGGAATGATGGCGTCGCATTCGCCGCCAACCAAGACGTCGGCTTCATGGTCTGGTCGGCGCCCGCGACGGTCGAGCGCGGACATTGGCTGGGGCTGTGCGTCGAGGGCTGGCTCGCGCAGCGCGCTGGCGACGTCGTTGTGGTGCAGGTGATCCTCGCGACGTCGAAGCCACCCGACGCGGCGACGCGCGCAGACGCGCGGCAATTTATCAACCGGGTCGCGCCGCGCTTGCGGAGGCTCATCACCCTGCCCATCGGCAACGAGCTGTGGTCCGTGCTCGTGCGCATGGTGCTGCGCGGGCTCAACTTGTTTGGACGTGAGCTCGACTCCGTCGCCGTCGCCAGCGTCGAGGCCGCCATCGCTGCCGTCGACGACGTCCGCCCGCTCAGCGCGGGCGAGCGGCGAGAGCTGACCGAGATGCTGCACAAGTTGGTGCGCGTCGATGCGCTGCTCGCCGAGCGCCGCGCCGTCGTCTAAGTCGTCGTCGCCTACGCCTTCTTCGCCCCCGGCTTCGGCTTCTCTGCCTCGGCCTTCAACGTCGGCCGGCCCTTGGGCGCGTTCGCCTCGGGCACGGGGCGTCCAGATTTCTTCGCTTTGTCGATGCGGAATTGGTCGCCCATGGCGGTGCGGTCGCCGACGGCGAAGAAGCTGTCGTGGGCGCCTTGCAGCTCGGCGATCAGGTGGGTGGTGACCTCGCGCAGCAGGTCTTTGGCGAGGTCGAGCACCTCGACGTCGGTGACGAAGTTGGCGGTCTTTCTCACCTTCGGATCGACGGCCGCGCGGATGACCGTGAGGTAGAGGGCGATGGCCTGCGCGCTCTTGTAGCTCTGCAGATTGAGCTGGAATTTGAGATCGCGCTTGGCGTCGACGAAAACCAACCAGGTGACGCCGAGATCCTGCAGGAGCTCGTTGTCGGCGACGACCTTCTGGAGCGGGCGATGACCGAAGACCACGTTCAACGCAGGAAGGCGCGGGTCGCGCATCAACGCGTCGAGGCGGGGACGCGGCAACGACGCCAGCATGTGTCCGAGCACCTGGTGCGGCTTCGGTTCTTCGCCGAGCTTCGCTTTGTATTCTTTGTTGGCCTTTTCGCTGATGGGACCAAGGGCGGCCTCGAGCACCTTCCACCGCTCGAGAAACTCGAGGTGCGGTCGGGGGGCCTCGGGCTTCTCGTCGCTCTTCTTGGGCAGGCCGATCTGCTTCTTCGCCGGGCCGAGCGGCTCGCGGTTGGCGGTCTCTTCTTGCTCGCGCAGCTTCTCGGCCTTCGACTCGTGCGTGCGCGCTTTGACGAGGACACTGGGCTCAGGCTTCTTCAGCTTGAGGCTGTCAGCGACCGTCTGCGGCAGCTTCGGCGTAAACTTCATAGGCAGCCATCGTATCCCCTGAGGACGGCGTGACGGAGCCTTTGAAGCCCCCCCCCGCGAAGAACGGGAAGAAGAAGAAAGCGGCGGCCGCGGGTCGCTCGCTGCCCGTGCTGCCGTCAGATCCGGTGGAAGAGACGGCGTTGTCGGCGCGCTGGCCCGAGGCGGTGCTGGTGCTCAGCGACGACGAGCGCACCCAGCGCGTGCGCACGGGCCTCGACAGCGTGCTCCTCGACGACGTGCAGCCCGACGGACGCCGCGTCACCCGCGGCTTCGTGCGCGCGGTCTTGCGCGTGCCGCTGTCGTCGCCCAAAGCCCGCGTCTACGGCGTCTTCGTCGAGGTCGACCGCGGCGGCTACGCGGCCTTGCAGAAGGCCTTCAAAGAGAAGCTCACCACGCGCATCACCGCGCGCCTCGCCACGCGCTTGCCGTTTCTCGACGACGCCTACGGCAGCGACGTCGTCGTCGAAGAAGACGGCAGCGACGCCCGCGCCCGCGTCGTCGAGGTCGCCAGCGCGTCGTTGCGCGACGGTCCGACGGTGGGGCCCCGGGTGAAGAAGTCGTCTTCGCGGCCCGCGTCGTAGTCGTCGTCGTAGTCGTCGTCGTCGTCGTCGTTGCGTGACGGTCCGACGGTGGGTCTTCGCGGCCCGCGTCGTCGTCGTCGTCGTCGGCGCGGACTGAGCGGAGCGCTCTGCGGGCACGTTGCCTGTCTCGTTGTGTTCGGCACCGGTGCTGTGCGCGGCGTCCGTTGTGGCGCGCTCGACGTGCTTGCTACCCGAGCACCCACCTGGAGGTCCCCATGCTTCGTTTTGTTCTTCTCGCTGCCGGTGTCGCCGTCGGTGCCAGCTGCATCGACGCGCCCACCGCGCTCGACGCCACGCCGCCGCCACAGCCGCCCGCCGGCACGGCGCAGGTCGGCGTCACCGTCGACGGCGTCGGCCGCGCTCGCTTGCAGATCGATGACACCTTCGGCTTCGCGGTCGGCAACGGCGTCGTCGGCGTGCGCGCGCGTTTGACGAAAGATGGGGGCAACACGTTCTTCGACACGCTGCCGCGCGAGAAGGTCGCGATGGGCCACACCATCGTCGTCAACGATCTCGATCCGGGCGCCAGCTTCCAGGTGCTCTTCGTCGCCGTCACCAACGTCGGCGTCGCGAGCGTCGCCGCCGGTGATCTGGCGCCGGTGTTGGTGCAGGTCGACGTCCCTGCTGCCCCGGTCGACGTCGACGCGCCGGCGCCGGTCGACACGCTCGCCGTCTTTTCCGGCGACGGCGGCGTCGCGCTCCGTTGGACGGAGACCAGCGCCGACGTGTTTCGCAGCGAGGTGCAGCGCTCGTGCGACGGCGGCGGCTTCGACACCGTCGGCGTCGTCGACGGCAGCGCCACGCCCGGCTTCTTTGACGTCGGCGCCGCCGGCCAGTGCCTCTGGCACGTCATCGCCGAGGATCTGAGCGGCAACCGCAGCGCGGTCTCCAACGAAGCCGCGATGGAGGTGCTGTGATGTTGCTGCACAAACTCATGCTCCCGCTCTCTCTCGTCGCGCTCGCCGCCGCTTGTGAAGGCGCGCCCGCCGAGGGCGAAGGCGACGTCGGCGAAGGCGAAGGCGAAGGCGAAGAAGGCGAAGGCGAAGGCGAAGAAGGCGAAGGCGAAGGCGAAGGCGAAGAAGGCGAAGGCGAAGAGGGCGAAGGCGAAGAAGGCGAAGGAGAAGAGGGCGAGGGCGAAGAGGGAGAAGGCGAAGAGGGCGAGGGCGAAGGAGAAGGCGAAGGAGAAGGCGAAGGAGAAGGCGAAGGAGAAGGCGAAGGCGAAGGCGATGTCGACGACGGCGAAGACGACGTCTACGACCCCGCCGACGCCGCCAGCTTCTACGTCGTCGACCGCGCCAACGACGTCTTCGGCGGCGACCACGTCGACGACGTCTTGCACGGCGACGTGCGCGACGATGTCGACTGGTTCCGCTTCGTCGCCGAAGAAGACGGCGCCCTCGTCGTCGCCCTCGTCGGCGCCGGCGACCTCGACGTCAACATCGTCGACGGCGTCAGCTTCTTCCCCATCGGCAACAGCTACGGCCGCGGCGTCGCCGCCGACGAGATCGCGCGGGTGGATCAGCTGTTGGCCGGCGATGAGGTGTTGATCAGCGTCGTCGACTTCGACCACAGCGGCGTCGAATTGCCCTACGGCCTCGACGTCGAGTTCACCGCCGGCGTCGTCGACCCCGACGACGTCAACGACACCCCGCCGCAGGCGACCAAGCTCGCGCTGGCGCCCAACGAAGAGGTCGTCGTCACCACCACCGTCGGCAGAAACGGCGACGTCGACTTCTACGACCTCGTCTTCAGCGACGGCGCCACCGCCAACCTCGTGCTGACGCCGCCAGCGAACCAGCTCTACGGCTTCTTCTTCTTCGGCGCGCAGACGCCGGTGCTCGAGGTGACGGGACCAACGTTGGGCCAGCCCACGCAGCCCGGCGCCGTGGCCTCGGTCGGCGGCGTGACCAGCGTGCTGATGTCGATCAACGGACAGCGGCAGGTGCAGCCGGTGGCGCCGTCCTTCATCGAGCACCGCTTCTTTGACGCCGTGAACCCGTACACGCTGAAGTTGACGGCGTCGCCGGCGCGTCCGACCAACGTCAGCGCCGTCGTCAACGGCGACCGCGACGTCGTCTTCGCCTTCGACGAGGTCGACGGCGCCGACCGCTACATCATCTCGGGCGCCGTCGAGCTGAGCGTGACGTCGTCACCGGTGGTGGTGCCGAACCTCGCCGCCGGCGCGCAGCGGCTGACCGTCGTCGCCAACAGCGATGAAGGCGGCAGCTCGCTGGCCGCCGAGCTGCAGGTCGACCTGCCGCCGCCGTCGCCTCTCGCCGCCGGTGACAGCTGCGTCGTCGGCGACAACGACAACGCCTGCGTCGACAGCGCCTGCCGCGACATCGGCGGCGGACCCCGCTGCGTCGTCGAGCTCACGCGCAACAACCCGCTGACCCTCGACGCGACCTCCGTCGGCACCGTCGACGGCAGCTGCGGCTTCGTCGACGACGGCGACCACGCTGTCTTCTCGTACGAAGTCGCCAACGGCAGCGGCGCCGACGCCGCCGTCACCGCCACTGTCGCCGACGACGTGGGCGGCTGCAGCGACGTCGTCGTGGTTGGCTACGACGGCTTCGACAGCAACGACCCCGACGGCGGCTGCTTGCTCGTTTCGGCCGACCCTGGCTGCAACGTCGCTCTCGTCGTGCCGTCGGGGCAGAGCCGCACCGTCGTCGTCACCACCCGCACGGCGGGAACGACGCCGAGCTACACGCTGACCCTGTCAGCCGATCGTGCTGTGACCGTCACGCCCTGAGGTTGTTCGCCTGCGAGCGCCGAACGCCGTCCTGCCGTGAGGCCGGGCGGCGTTTCTCTTTGTGGCGTTCGCGTCGATCCGGGGTTGACCCGGGTCCGGTCGAGGCTATGACTGCTCTTGGCACTCGACCCGATCGAGTGCCAATCGATTTCGCCGCATCCCAAAGCCGTTCCGGAGTATCCCATGGCCAAGCTTCGCCCCTTGCACGACCGCGTCCTCATCAAGCGCGTTGAGTCCGAGACCACCACCAAGGGCGGGATCATCATTCCCGACAACGCCAAAGAGAAGCCCCTCGAAGGCGAAGACGTAACGCGCAATGCGAAGGCTAGCATTCGTTGAATCCTTATACGAAAGCCACGGTGTTGTCGATCCTTTTGCAAAAGCAATTGAGGTATACAGTCC
>JANNAY010001529.1:0-2959 GCA_031384945.1 Deltaproteobacteria bacterium | reverse complement strand
CAGCGCCATCAGCACCAGCGAGCCCCCGTCGCTGACGCAGTCGAGAAAGGCGACGCTCGTGAAGAAAGCGAAGAGGCGGGGCAGTCCAGCGACGGCAACCGCGACGGGGCCTTCTTCGACGACGGCGGCGGCGGCTCTGGCTTTGCGGTCTTCGTCGGCGCGAAAGCCACGGCGATCGAGACGCTTGAACAGCGCCTTTTCGTCGTCATTGAGCAGCACGGCTTTTTCGCCGTCGAGGATCTCTGACACCCAAAACGCATCGAAGTGCATCAACAGCGCCGCGGTGCGCACTTTTTTCGCGTCGATCACCGCCATGTGCGGGCGATCCGTTCGAAGCCGCTGACGACGTCGCCGTTGGGGTTGCGCTCGCACTCGAACACGACGGCCTTCAAATTCTTCGCGCGCGACACGACGTGCTCGAACAATTGCCAGACGCGGGCGTCGACGACGGCGCCGTGGGCGTCGTCGATGACGCTGAAGCCGTCGACGTCGCGTTTGGCGCCGCCGGCGACGTGGACCTCGACGACGCGGTCGAAGTCGAAGTTGTCGACGTCGAACGCGGCCCGCTTCGTCACGTGCTCGAACATCGCGAGGTGGGCGACGTCGAGCAGCAGGCCGGTGTCGGCGCGCTCGGCCACGCGCTGAAAAAAATCGAGCAGGTGCAGGTCGCCGACAAACGCGGTGCCTGGCGGGTTCTCGGGCAGCACCTCGAGGCCGGTGAGCTCGCGCAGTCGGCGAACACCGTTGGCGAGCTGCGTGGCGGCGTCGTCGACGAGGATGGGCGGCAAGAGCAACATCTGCCCGCGATCGCGGCGGCCGAAGTGCCAGAGGCCGGCGTCGCCGCACAGCCATGCCGGCTTCGTCTGCGCGATCAGCGAGCGCACGCGGGCGACCCAGTCGTCGTCGAAGTCGTCTTCGTCGTCGAGGTTGACGTCGAGAAAGTGGTAGGTGGCGGCGCCGCCTGCTGCGACCCAGGCGGCGGCGTCGTCGTCTACACCCCGATGGACTTCGACGCCGACCTCGAGAAAGGCGGCGAATTCGGGGTGCGCCTGTCGCAACGCGCCGACGTCGAGAGACCCGGCGGCGGTGCGGGCGCCGTACTCGGTCGATACGCCGATGCCGAGGCGCGGCAGCTGCTTCACGCGCTCGAGAAAGGCGGTCATGGCGTCAGAATGCCCGCCCCGTCGTCGTCGACAACCCCGGACAGCTGGCCGGTCCCGCCTGCGTGCCAGAGATCGGCGACAGATCCGGCAAGAGCTTTGACAGGCCATGCCGTGGCCGCGCATGTTCCGCGCGTTCCACGACGACGACGGAGCCCACACATGCGCAGCGACGCCATCAAGATTTTTGCCGGCAACTCCAACCGCGTGTTGGCCGAATCGGTGAGCCGCTGCCTCGAGACGCCGCTGGGACGGTCGAGGGTCACGCGCTTCTCTGACGGCGAAGTGCTCGTCGAGATCGATGAGTCGGTGCGCGGCCAGCACACCTTTGTGCTGCAATCGACGTCGTCACCAGTGAACGAGCACCTGATGGAGAT
The DNA here is from genome assembly GCA_031384945.1 of Deltaproteobacteria bacterium. Lineage (GTDB taxonomy): Bacteria > Myxococcota > UBA727 > UBA727 > VGSZ01 > VGSZ01. Next base: position 1,422 of record JANNAY010001529.1, on the reverse strand, counting down.
GCTGGTGATGATCGACGCGCTCAAGCGCGCCAGCGCCGAAGAGATCACCGCGGTGATGCCCTACTACGGCTACGGCCGGCAGGACCGAAAGGTGGCGCCCCGCGCCCCCATCACCGCCAAGCTCGTCGCCGACCTCGTCACCCGCGCCGGCGCCACCCGCGTCATCTCGATGGACCTGCACGCTGGACAAATCCAGGGCTTCTTCGACATCCCCTTCGATCACCTCTACGCGATGCCGGTGATGCTCCAAGATTTGAAAGAGAAGTTCTTCGCCGGCGGCGTCGGCGTCGGCGGCGAATCCGACGTCGTCATCGTCGCCCCCGATGCCGGCGGCGTCGAACGCGCCCGCGCGTATGCGAAGCGCTTGCAGTGCACGCTGGCCATCATCGACAAGCGCCGCACCGGCCCCAACGTCGCTGAAGTCATGAACATCATCGGCGACGTCGACGGCAAACGCGCCATCATCATCGACGACATGGTCGACACCGCCGGCACGCTCGCGCAGGCCGCCCGCGCCGTCATCGCCAGCGGCGCCAAAGACGTCTGGGCCTACGCCACCCACGCCGTGCTCTCGGGCCCGGCCCTCGAGCGCATCTCGGGCTCGCCCCTCAAAGAGCTCGTCGTCACCGACACGATCACGCCGCGGCCTGAGTCGTCGACGTCGCGCATCCGCACGCTCAGCGTCGCCCCCCTCGTCGGCGAGGCCATCAAGCGCGTGCACACCGGCGAATCGATCTCGACCCTCTTCGCCTGAACGACGTCGCTCTGAACGACGTCCCTCGCCTGCTCGCCGTCGATCTTGGCCTGCGACTGGGCCTCGCGTGCTTTCGCCTCGGCGCGGCGCCCACGTTGCTCTGGTACCGCTCGCAGCACTTCGCGAGCGTCACGGTCTTGAAGGCTGCGATCCCGAAGATGCTCGACGACGCCGCGCCGCTGGCGACGTTGGTCGTCGAGGGCGACCGTCACCTCGGCGACTTGTTCGCCAAGCTCGCCGAGAAGCGCGGCGCCCTCGTCCACCGGGTCTCTCCTGAGAGCTGGCGCAAGGCGCTGTTGCTGCCGAGACAACAAAGAAGCGGCAAAGACGCCAAATCAGCGTCACATGATGTCGCGGCCGAGGCCATCGAAGCTGGTGAGGCGCCGCGCCCCAAGACCGCGATCAACGATGATGTGGCCGAGGCCATCTGCATCGGCATGTATGGGATCACCCTGTGAGCGCCACGTGTCCCCGCTGCCACGATGTCGTGCTGCCGTCGCACGCCCGCTGCACCCGCTGCGGCCACCTCGACGACGCCGCCTTTGCCGACGCCCTCGCCCGCAGCACCGACGTCAGAGGCCGCGAGCACGCCGTCCGCAACCTCTACGTTGTCGTCGCCAGCGTCTTTATCGTCGGCGTCGTCGTCGCCTCATGGGCCATCGGCGACG
>JANNAY010001528.1:0-4422 GCA_031384945.1 Deltaproteobacteria bacterium | reverse complement strand
GCCGATGGTCGACCTGCCGTTCGCGACGTTCTCGTTCACCTTCACGCCCCTCGGCGACGGCGGCGTCTTGTTCGCCGGCGGCAGCCTCGACACCGGCCACGTCGGCGAAGCCCGCGTTCTTCGCTGAGAGACCGCTGCACTTGATCTCGTGTCGGCGCGCGTGAGAACTCTGCGCGTCTTTCGCACTTCACGAGGTCACGGATGAGCAACTTCAGCACGCGCGAACGCATGCGCTACGCCTTCGACAACACGTTGGCCAAAGGAACAGTGGCGCTGATCGGCTGGCTCGCCGTCGTCACCCTCGGCGCCATCGTCGTCTTCGCCGCCATCCTCGCCATCACCGGCATCCACGACACCAATGTCGAAGGTGCTGCGTCGCTCAACTTCATCGAGGCGGCCTGGCAGTCGCTGATGCGCACCTTCGACGCCGGCACGATGGCCGGCGACGCTGGCTGGGGCTACCGCATCATCATGCTCGGTGTGACGCTGCTCGGCGTCTTCGTCATGTCGACGTTGATCGGCGTGCTCTCATCGGGCCTCGAAGGCCAGCTCGACGAGCTGCGCAAGGGCCGCTCGCGCGTCGTCGAGGTCGACCACACCGTCATCCTCGGCTGGTCCGAGCAGATCTATCCGATCCTCACCGAGCTCATCGAAGCCAACGCGTCGCGCAAGAACGCCGCCATCGTCGTGCTCGGCATGAAAGACAAAGTCGAGATGGAAGACGCCATCCGCGACAAGGTCTCGGAGTGGAAGAACACGCGCATCATCGTGCGCAGCGGCTCGCCCATCGAGCTGCACGACCTCGCCATCGCGAGCATCGACACCGCCCGCGCGATCATCGTGCTCGCGCCCGACGGCGACGAAGGCGAGAAGAACGATGACCCCGATATCGACGTCATCAAGACGCTTTTAGCGGTCACCAACAACCCCGCGCGCAAGTCGGGCAAGTATCACTTGATTGCCGAGATTCGTGATCCGAAGAACGTCGAAGTCGCCGAGATGGTCGGCAAAGACGAGGTCGAGCTCGTGCTCGTCGGCGACCTGATCGCCCGCATCATGGCGCAGACCTGCCGCCAGTCCGGCCTCTCGGTCGTCTACACAGAATTGCTCGACTTCGGCGGCGTTGAAATCTACTTCAAAGAAGAGCCGCAGTTGGCGACGAAGAAGTTCTTTGAATGCCTGTTGGCGTACGAAGATTCTGCCATCATCGGCATCCGCCCCGCCAACGGCAAACCGATGTTGAACCCCGACATGAAGACGGTGCTGAACGCAGGCGACAAGCTGATCGTCATCGCCGAAGACGACGACGCCATCAAGCTCGGCGCCGCCGTCGCCCGCCCCGACGCCACGCAGATAGCGCTGACGAACCCGCCGCCGCCGAAGGCCGAGCGCTCGCTCATCCTCGGGTGGAACTGGCGCGGCACCAACGTCGTCAACGAGCTCGACGCCTACGTGCCCCTGGGCTCGACCGTGCATGTCGTCGCCGACGCTGCTGACGCCGAAGCCTCGATCAAGAGCGACTGCGCCGAGCTCGAGCGCTTGACGCTCACCTTCCAGCAGGCCGACACCACTGACCGCCGCGTGCTCGACGAGCTCGACGTCGCCTCGTTCGATCACGTGATCGTGCTCTGCTACAGCGACGATCTCGACGTCGCCAAGGCCGACGCCCGCACCCTCATCACCCTGCTTCACCTGCGCGACATCTCGCAGCGAACGGGCAAGCGCGTGTCGATCGTCAGCGAGATGCTCGACATCAACAACCGCCGCCTCGCCGAGGTCACCAACGCCGACGACTTCATCGTCAGCGATCGTCTCGTGAGCTTGATGCTCTCGCAGATCAGCGAGAACAAAGAGCTCAACACCGTCTTCAAAGACCTGTTCTCGCCCGAGGGCAGCGAGGTCTACTTGAAGCCCGTCGAGAACTACGTGAAGACCGGCGGCCCGGTGACCTTCTCGACCGTCGTGGCTGCGGCCGCGCAAAAGGGCGAGGTCGCTTTTGGCTTCAAGGTGCTCTCGCAAGCCGGCGACGCGACGAAGTCGTACGGCGTCGTCGTCAGCCCCAAGAAGTCGCAGCCGATCACCTTCGCCCCCGGCGACAAGCTGATCGTGCTCGCCGAGAATTGAACCGGCGCCCCGATCTTGCTCCTTGAGGATAAGCCCGCGATATTGCGGGCTTTTTCTTTGGTGAACGCCTCTTTACACGTCGAGCTGTCCGGGCCATCCCGCGGGCAACATGACGACTGAAGAGACCACCTCGACGACGACGACCGACACCTCGAACGCTGGCGCTGCTCCGCCGCCGGGTGATCACGCCAATTCCCTTGATGCGGGCCGCGACGATTTGCCCGAAGCCGACGCCGACAGCGTCGAAGCCTCTGGCGAAGAAGGCGGCAACGCAGAAGGCGGCGACGGCCGACGCGAAGGCCGTGGACGTCGTCAGCGCGGCGAGCGCGGCGGCCGTGGCCGTGGCGAGCGCGGCGATCGCGACGAGCCCCGCCGCGACGGACGCGGTCGCAAGCTCGACCTGTCACCCCCGCGCTTCAACGTCGACGAGCTCGCCGAAGTCGCCGGCATGCCGCTGTGGCAAAGCGTGCACGACGGCATCATCGTCGAGGTCACCCCCGCCGCCATCGTCGTCGAGGTCAAAGCCCTCGGCCACGAGCCCGTCAAGGCGCTGGTGAAACCCGAAGAGCTCGCCGACCTCACGCTCGGCAACACCATCAAGATCCGCCTGCTCGACCCGCCGCCCGCCGGCGAGACGCTGGCGATCGGCTCGGCCAAGCAAGCCCGCGACCTCGCCCGCTTCGACGAGATGCAGGCCGCGATGAACTCAGACGGCGTCCAGGGCGCCGTCGTGCGCGAAGTCAAAGGCGGCTACAGCGTCGCCCTCTTCACCGACGACATCTTCGGCGTCGGCGACGGCGCCGTCCGCGCCTTCTTGCCCGCCTCGCAGGCGACGTTGTCGCGCTTCGGTCCGACGCGCGGCGAGCGCATCGTCGGCGCCAGCGGCCTCTTCCGCGTCGGCGAAGTCGACGTCGAACGCGGCAACATCGTCGTCTCGCGCAAGGCCTGGTTGCTCGCCGAGCGCGACGCGAAGACCAAAGAACAGCTGTCGAGCGTCAAAGAAGGCGACGTCGTCAAGGGCGTCGTGCGCAGCATCATGCCGTACGGCGCCTTTCTCGACGTCTCTGGCCTCGACGCCCTCTTGCACCGCGACGACATCGCGCACGACCTGCGCGGCCGCATCGAGAGCTACCTCAAGGTGGGCGCCACCCTCGACGTCAAAGTGCTGCAGGTGAAAGAGCGCAAGCTCAAGGTCGGCCTCAAGCAGCTGCGCACCGACCCGTGGGCCGACGTGCGCGGCGGCTTCGCCGAAGGCGCCATCGTCAAAGGCGTCGTCACCGGCCTCGCCGACTTCGGCGTCTTCGTGAAGTTGCCGCTGCCGACGAACGCCAACGAATCCATCGAAGGCCTCGTGCACATCTCTGAGATCTCGTTTCAGAAGGTGAAGCACCCGTCGGCGAAGTTCGACATCGGCCAAGAGATCGAGGTCAAGGTCCTCGGCCTCGACACCGAGAACCGCCGCATGTCGCTGTCGACGAAGGCCCTCGAGCAGAACCCGTGGGAAGCTGTCGCGCAGAAGTTCCCCGCCGGCACGGTCTTGAAGGCGAAGGTGAAGTCGCTCGCCGACTTCGGCGCCTTCATCGCCCTCGCCGACGGCGTCGACGGCCTCGTCCACATCGGCGAAATCTCGTGGACGGCGCACCCGCAGCACCCGTCAGAGCTCTTGACGATCGGCCAAGAGGTCGAAGCCGTCGTCATGAGCGTCGACACCTACAAACAGCGTGTCTCGTGCTCGATCAAGCGTGTTTCTGAAAACCCGTTCGACAACTGGGAAAAGAAATACCGCCAGGGTTCGCGCCACAAGATGAAGGTCATCCGCGCCGACGACAAAGGCGCCACCCTCGAGGTCGAAGCCGGCCTCAGCTGCTACTGCTCGTGGCGTGATTTGCTCGACAAAGAAGGCAACGCCGTCGAGCGCGCCACTGACGCAGTGAGAATGGGCCAAGAGATCGAGGTCGAGGTTCGCAGCTTCGATCGCCGCTTCAAGAAGGTCAGCGTCTCGATGCGTGCCGTCGTCGAGCAAGACACGCGCGCCGCCTACAACGACTACAAAAAGAAAGAGCAGGCCGCGACCGGTGGCCTCAACTCGCTCGCCGACAAGCTCAAGGGCGTGAAGCTCGGCGACGGCTGACTTCTCTGCGCCCCGTCGTCGTTCCCGAATAGCGCGGGGCTTCGCCCCGTCGTCGTTCCCGAATCGCGCGGGGCTCCGCCCCGTCGTCGTTCACCAATAGCGCTCCGCCCGTCGTCGGCCGAGCGCGGCCAACTGTCCACAAGCACCGACGACGGGGCGGAGCCCCG
>JANNAY010001512.1:0-1579 GCA_031384945.1 Deltaproteobacteria bacterium | reverse complement strand
CGGGGCTCGACTTCCCCCCGGTTTCGGGGGGCCAGGGGGGCCTTTGTTGCGCGCACGCCAACGCCAGGCGCGCGCCCAGCGAGTAGCCCCACAGCACCGTGTCGCCTTCAACGAGGGCGCCCACGACGTCGACGGCCGCGTCGAACGCGCAGGGCGCGACGTCGCCGTGACCGGGCAGCAGCGGCGCAAACACCGGCGCACGCAGCCGGGCTTTGACGTCGTCAAACGAACCCGGTCCGCCGCCAAAGCCGTGCAGCGCGACGATCACAACGCCTCCAACGCGCGCTGCACCGCGGCGAACACGCGCTCGTGGGCCGCGGCGTTGGTGGCGCGATCGGCGCGCACTTCGATGACCGCCAGGCCGCCGCGGGCCCGCGCCTCGGCCAGCGACGACGACAGCGCCGCCAACGACGTCGGCTGCGCGTACAGCGTCGCGCCAGCGAAGGCCGCGGCGTCTTTGAACGTGAGCCCGTGCGGCGTGCCGAACAGCTGCTCGAAGCGTGACGCCTCGATGCGCGAGGCCACCGGCAAGAAGGAAAAGATGCCACCGCCGTCGTTGTTGACGACGACGACGCAGACATCGACGTCTTTGGCAGCGACCAACCCGTGCAGGTCGTGCAAGAGCGCGAGGTCGCCGCACAACAGCGTCGCTGGCTGTCGCGTCGCGCGCGCCACGCCGACCGTCGTCGACACCAGCCCGTCGATGCCGGCGGCGCCGCGGTTCACAACCACGGTTGTGGATGTCGTGCCGCCGAACGACTCGGCGTCGCGGATGGGCATCGACGAGGCCAGCACCAGCGATCCGGCGGCAGCGGCGACGACGGCGCGGGCGACGCCACATTCATCGAGCTCGACGCCGTGGTGCGAGAAGTGCTCGTCGAGGGCGGCGTCGACGACGGCGTCGCGCGAGGTCCACCACGCGAGCCAACGCCGATCAGCGGGCGCGGCGATCGGTGGCGTGGCTGGCCTGGCGCGCAGCGATGCAAAGACGTCGCCTTCGATGACCAGCGACGCGTGCAGCTGCGGATCGACGACGTCACCCTGGCCGCACAGCGCGATGGTGTCGACGTCGTCGGCGAAGCACTGCAGCGCTTTCGTCGTCGACACCAACCCGGTGCGCAGCACGAGATCGGGACGCGCCCCGCCTTGGGCCAGCGCGCGCACAATCTGCTCGCCGTGGGCGACGACGACGTCGGCGAATTCGGGGCGGCGCAGACCCGATCCCAATTCGGCGACGACGGGGATGCCGGCGGCGCGGGCGAATTCGACGACGGCGCTGGCGTCTTCGTCGTCGGCGCGCCGCGGCCCGGCGACGATCAGCGGGCGCTCGGCGCGGGCGAGCCGCTCGCGGATCCTGTCGACGGCGGCGGTGCTGGCGACGCGGCGCGCGCACAGTCTGCGGGCAACAACGGCCGGCACGTCGTCGACCGCGGGCAGGGCAGGCGCGTCGATCGGCGCGGCGAGGGGCTCGCGAAACGGCGCGTTCCAGTGCGTCACCGACGAAGACGACGACGACGACAGCGCCTGCGTCGCCAACGCCTGCAAGTGCCGCAGCGCCAGCGGGTCAGAGTTGGGAAGT
>JANNAY010001506.1:0-2037 GCA_031384945.1 Deltaproteobacteria bacterium | reverse complement strand
AGGGGCTCGATGCGGAAGCGGAGACCGGCACCAAACGCGATGCCGAGCTCGGGCCACACCCGCGGCGTGCAGAAGAGGTCGACGTCGAACGAGTCGACGCGGCCGTAGGTGAGCGTCAGCGGGACCGTCAGGGACTGCTCGAGGCCGTCGTCGCGGGCGAGCAGGTGCGAGAGGCCGGGGCGGTCGGTCTCGACGAAGTTGACGCCCAGCTCGCGGACCGGCGTGCCGAGCGTGGTCGCGAAGCCGAGGCCGCCCGACACGGCGAGCGATGGCAACAAGTCGTAGGTGAGGTGGGCGTCGACGGCGGCGGCGTGTTGGTCGTCGTCGGGCAGAAACGAGATGCGCGCGCGGTAGTGGGCGTAGGCGTTGATTGCGTATTTGTCGCCGAGAGACTTCGCGTAGCCGACGTCGCCTTCGAGGTGGAAGCGGACGCCGACCTTGGGCTCGCCGGTGTCTTCGACGATGCGCAGGCCGGCGTCGAAGTAGGCGAGGCCGCCCTCGACGAGAAAGGCGCCGTAGTCGCCCTGCTGCGATCCGAAGCGGGCGCGGGCCATCAGCGCCGCGGGGTAGGGCGCGAGCGTCGTGCGCAGCTCGATCTCGTCGGTGATGCTGAAGCGGATGTCGTCGACGAAGCGGGTGGGGCCGGTGCCGACGAGTCCGTAGCGCACGCCGACCATCAGCGAGTGCGCCTTGAGCGTCGGCTCGCGCTGCGTCAGCGGAACCGGATCACCGATGCGCCGTCCGGCAGGAATTTCGGCCGTCGTCGTCGTCGGATCCGCCGGGTTCGTCGCAGGCATCGTCGCGGGCGGTGTCGTCGTCGCGGGCGGCGTCGCAGGCGGCGTCGCGGGCGGCGTCGCAGGCGTCGTCGCAGGCGGCGTCGTCTCGGCGGGCGTCTCGGTTGGCGGCGTCTCGGTCGGCGTCTCGGTCGGCGTCGGCGGTGTCGTCGGCTCGCCCTCGAGCGCGGCGGGTGTGTCGGGCGCAGCGGCGTCGGTGGCGGGCTCGGGGACGGGCTCTTGGGCGAGCACGGGCCCAGCGACGCAAAGAACGACGGGGAGGAGCGCGGCGGAGAGACGCATGCCGCCCGTGTAGCACCTCGCAGCGGAGCTGCTACGACCGACGACGGAGGCCGCGGTGCAGCTCGATCGCTCTCACGTCATCGGCATCGTCGTCGGCGCCATCGCCACCGGCCTGTGCGCCTGGGGCGGCTGGCGGCTGGGCGACTTCGACCGTCAGGTGTGCGCCCAGCTCAGCGCCACCAAAGGCGTCGTCGACGTCATCGGACCGGTGCAGCACTGCGTGCAGCAGACGGTGCAGACCGGCGGCATCGCTGACCTCGACGCCTTCGTTTACGGCGTGCGCGGCACCAACGGCCAAGCGAGCGCGTGGGTCAGCACCACCTACAAAGACCGCGTCGCCGTCGTTCACGACGTCATGCTGACGATGGGCGGACAAGAGATCGTCGTGCAGGGCAAGCGGCCGCCGACCAAGTAAGCTCGCGAACAGGTGGAGGTTCGCACATGGGAAACGGCGCCAAAGTCGCCCTCGTCGTCGTCGGCTGCAGCGTCGTCGCGGTCATCGTGCTCGCGGTCTGGGGCATGGGCCTCTACGAGAGCGAGGTCTGCGACCACCTCAAGGCGCAGCCCGCCATCACTGACAAATCGGGCCCGATCGTCGAGTGCGCGCAGAAGACCATGAAGTCGGGCGACATCACCGACCTCGACACCTTCGTGTTCGACATCAGGGGTGAGAAGGCCAGCGGCGTCGTCTACGTGAAGTCGACCTCGACGGGTGACGACGCCAGCGAGGAGTACCAGGGCATCCTCGCCGTCATCAACGGCGAAGAAATTCTCGTGATGGGCGCGCGCCCCCCGACGAAGTAGCCGTGCGCGTCGTCGTCGTCGTCGTCGTTCTTGCCCTGACGCTGTCGGGCTGCGCCGCTGCGGCGGTGTCGTTGGCCTGCGTCGACGACGACGATTGCCCCGCCCTGCAGGTCTGCGCGTCGCTCACCTGCGGTGTCCCCCCTGCTGCTGCTGATGG
>JANNAY010001488.1:0-1853 GCA_031384945.1 Deltaproteobacteria bacterium | reverse complement strand
CACGCCGGCGTTGACGACATCGACGGCGGCGTCGAGGCGGCCGGCGAAGACAGCGGAGGGGACGTCGACATCGACACCAGCGCCGAGGACGACGGCGCAGCCATCGTGGTCGTCGCCGACGTCGGGCCCGACGACGACGATGACGACGTGGGACGCGTAGGCGACGACGAAGGCGAAGACGACGCAAGAGACGGCGCGGCGCAGAAGACGCATCGGGAGTGAAGTGGCGGCCGCTCAAGGCGATTCCAGACTTGCGTCACGTCGAGGTCGGTCACTTCACGCTGTCGCGCACTTCGGCCGGCGCGTGCTTCAAGGCTTCGCGCTTCGACAACCCGCTCAGCTTGTCTTTGTTGTCGTCGACGAAGCGGAAGACGGCGTCGGCGTCGACCCTGGCGTAGTCGCGCAAGGCCCAGCCGATCGCTTTGCGGAGGAAGAACTCTTTGCTGTCGATCGATGGCGCGATCGCTTCTTGGAGGAACGCCCAGTCGGTGGCCTGCTTGTGGCGGTTCTGGCTGATGATCGCGGTGCGGCGCTTCCACATGTCGTTGTCGATGGACCAGCTGCGCAAGATCGGCGTCATCGCCGCGCGGTGCTGCAGGAAGATGTCACCCATTCGGTGCGTGGCCAGCCCATCGACGAGATCCCACCATGCGCCGCTGACGATCATTTCTTCATACAGTGGAACGCGCTCGGGCGTCTGCCACGCCTTTGCCGCCTTCTGCGCCGTCCACGTGTCGCAAAAGTAGCGCTCTTCACGCTTGTCAGCCTGGCGCCAGATCAACCGGCAAGCGGTCTCGAACTGTTCGACGGTCGCTGGATTGTATTTTGCGGTCAGATCCTTGGAGATTTGCCGTACAGCATCCATGCCGACGCCGTGGTAATCCATCGCTGACTTCATGTAGAGCTTTTGCTCGACCGCGCGGTGCGGCGAGCCCGCTTTTTTCAGCGCGTCCCGCAGCTCTCGTTGCAGGGCGTCGGCGTCGAACATCAGGCCTCCCGAGATGAACGGTGGTGGGTTATGGCCACCGCCATGTTGTTGAAAGACAAAGTCGCCGTCGTCACCGGTGGTTCGCGCGGCATCGGTCGCGCCATTTGCGTAGCCCTCGCCAAAGAAGGCGCCCGCGTCGTCGTCAACTACGCCGGCAACGAAGCCGCCGCCCAAGAGACCGTCAGACTCATCAAAGCCATCGAAGGCACTGCCGACCCCGTCGTCATGGGCTTCGACGTCTCAGACGCTGCCGCCGTCGACAAAGCCTTCGACGACGTCAAAGCGCAGCTCGGCGGCTTGCACATTTTGGTGAACAACGCCGGCATCTCGAAAGACGGGCTGCTGCTGCGCTTCAAAGACGACGACTGGAACAAGACGCTCAACACCAACCTCTTCGGCGCGTTTGCCTGCGCCCGCTCGGCGGCGAAGCTGATGACCAAGCAGCGCTGGGGCCGCATCATCAACATCTCGTCCGTCGTCGGCGAGAGCGGCAACGCGGGGCAGGTCGCCTACGCCGCGGCCAAGGCCGGCATGATCGGGATGACCAAGACGCTGGCGCAAGAGCTCGCGTCGCGCTCGATCACCGTGAACGCCGTGACGCCGGGCTTCATCGCCACCGACATGACCGCCGCCCTCACCGACGAGCAGAAGAAGGCGATCCTCGAGCAGATCCCGCTCAAAGACATGGGCACCGCTGACGACGTCGCCAACGCCGTCGCCTTTCTCGCCACCGACAAGGCCCGCTACATCACCGGTCACGTGCTGAGCGTGAACGGCGGCATGTACATGTGAGGGGCGTGCCGGCGTCGACGTCGGCGAGTAGCTACCGCGCTTTTTTCGCCGAGGCTCGCCCCGCAGAGCCCCC
>JANNAY010001474.1:0-5396 GCA_031384945.1 Deltaproteobacteria bacterium | reverse complement strand
CGCGCGGCGTCCGGTGCCGCCCGATGACCCAAAGCCCGGCTACAAGCTGTCGGGCTCGGTGAAAGACGCGAGCGGCGTGCTGCGGCCGCAGCTGCACGTCGACGGTGACGGCAACATCGTCACCGGCAGCTGCACCTGCAGCTTCTTCAAACAGAACGCGCTGACGAGAGGACCGTGCGAGCATTTGCTGGCGCTGCGCCTCGTCCACATGAGCCGCCTCGAGTCCGGAACCTGAGCTAGAAACCCAAGTTGGAGAAAGGAGAAGGCCGCGAGGGACGTGATGATCGAAGGATTGGAATTTGAGCAACCCGCACGATGTTCCGTCGTGCTTGCCCACATGCCTGCCATTCGTCACGCGCCCGTTCTTCACTCGCGCTCCCAGCCCCCGTCAGCCCGCCGCTGGTTGGGTCGCTCCGCGACCCGCGGGCTCACGACGGGGGCCGGGAGCGCTATCCGTGGAACGGTCACGTCCCAAGGATGTTCGTCACTTCTTATTTGACGATCATCACGTCCCTCGCGGCCTTCTCTCGTCGACTATGAACCACCAGGCGACACTCCAAGGGTTCCTCTCCGCAAAGCCTCCGCGTCACCCTCGGAGCCTCGTCGCATCATGACCAATCCCAAGGACGAAAAATCCATCGCGCAGAAGGTGCATGACAAGGTCATGAATGCACCGCAGTGGACGCTGCTGTCGCGCATGCGCCACCTGGGCTTCTGGCCAAAGACCGCCGACATCCCGCCCGACCCGATCGACGAGGCGAAAGAGCGGGCGCAGCTGGAGTCGACGAAGACGAAGCTGCTGGCCGAGACGTACACGTCGGAGGCGCAGCTGCAGAAGGCGCTCGACGCCGAACGCCAGCGCCGCATCCTCGAGAGCCGGGCCAAACGCGACGCCCGCATCGCCGCCAAAGCGAAAGAGCAGGCGGAGCGGCGGCAGGCCTGGGCGCGCGAGCGCACCAAGCGCATCGTCTTTCTCGGCGACGGCGTCAGCGCAGGCCTTGAAGACGTCAAGAGCGACGCCGGCAAGCTGCTCGCGAAGGGACTGCCGGTCTTGAACGACGGCGCCGACGTCGCCCGCGCCCTCGACGTCTCGCTGCCCGAGCTGCGCTTCTTGACGTTCCACCGTCGTGGCGCCGCCCTCGTGCACTACCACCGCTTCGCGTTGCCCAAGAAGACCGGCGGGCAGCGTTGGATCTCGGCGCCGAAGAAGAAGCTGAAGAAGGCCCAGGCGTGGGTGTTTTCTTCGATCCTGATGCGTGTGGCCGGCGCCGCCCACCTCGACGAAGCCGTCCATGGCTTCGTCCCCGAGCACAACGTCGTCACCAACGCCCTGCCCCATGTCGGCAAGAAGCTCGTCGCCAACCTCGATCTGAAAGACTTCTTTCCGTCGATCGGCTTCAAGCGCGTGAAGGGCATCTTCAAGGCGCTCGGCTACTCAGAGCACACGGCCACCATCTTCGCGTTGCTGTGCACCGAGCCGCCGCGCGTCGCCGTCGTCGTCGACGGCAAGCGCCGCCACATGGCCATCGGCGATCGCGTGCTGCCGCAGGGGGCGTCGACGTCGCCGGCGCTGACCAACCTTTTGTGTCGCCGCCTCGACAAGCGCCTCGTTGGGCTCGCGAAACGCCATGGCTTTTCGTACACGCGCTACGCCGACGACCTGACGTTCTCGGGCAACGACGAGCTCGCGCTCAAGGTTTTGCTCGCGCAGGTGCGCCGCGTCGTCGTCGACGAAGGCCTTACCGAGAACGCCGACAAGACCCGCATCATGCGCCGCGGACGTCGCCAAGAGGTCACCGGCGTCGTCGTCAACCAGCGCCCTGCCGTGCCCCGCGAAGAGGTGCGCCAGCTGCGCGCCATTTTGCACCGCGCGAAGTACGAGGGCCTCGAAAAGCAGCGGCGCAACCACACCGACGTCGACGTCGTGAGCTGGCTGCGCGGTCGCATCGCCTGGGTGCAGATGGTCGACCGCAAGAAGGGTGATGCGCTGCGCGCGCAGCTCGAAGCCCTGTTGCAGCCTGGCGCCCCTGCCCCCAGCCAGGCCGCCGCGCCGGGTCCGTCGTCGTCGGCGGCGCCCGGTTTGCGCATCTCGATGCCGGACACGAAGGAGTAGCCATGTCTTCGATCTCGCTTCACGAGCGCATCCGCGGCTCGATGCTGGCCCTCGCCGCGGGTGACGCCCTCGGGCACCCCACCGAGTTCATCTCGTCGGTGGCGCGCATCCAGCAGCGCTTTCCCCCCGACGGCATCCGCGAGTTTGCGTCGGCCGGTCCGCACAAGGCCGGCACGTTCACCGACGACACGCAGATGACCATCTGCGTGGCCCGCGCCCTCGCGCTGCACTCGAAGGGCACCCTCGACGAGCAGATGGAGCGCCTCGACGAGCAGATGGAGCGCCTCGCCGACGAATTCGTCGGCTGGGCCGATCATCCGACCAACAACCGCGCCCCCGGCGGCACCTGCCTCGCCGGCTGCCGCAAGCTCAAGGGCGGCGCCCACTGGAAAGACGCAGGCGTCAAAGGATCGAAGGGCTGCGGCGCTGCCATGCGCGCCGCTCCCGTCGCCTGGTTGTTCTTCGACGACGACGACGCCCTCGTGCGCGTGGCCGCGGCGCAGTCGGTGCTCACGCACAGTCACCCCACCGGCGTCGCATCGTCCGTCGCCGCCGCCGGACCGGTGGCGTGGCTGTTGCGCGGCAACGGCCCCGACAAAGGTGTGATCGAATTCACGATGAAGCTCGTCGAGAAGCTGACGCCGGCGCTGCTGAAAGAGATGGGCGTCGACGCCGAAGCCGCCGACAGCATCGGCGTGTCAGAGCAGCTGACGGCGCTGCACGATTGCTTGCAGGCCCTCGACGAAGAAAACGAAGACGTCTGCGAATTGCTCGGCGGCGCCTGGGTCGGCGAAGAAGCTGTCGCCACCGCCCTCTGGTGCTTCTTGAAGGCCGGCGGCGACGTCGCCGAGACGCTGTACCGCGGCGCGAATTCGTCGGGCGACAGCGACAGCATCGCCTGCATCGGCGGCTCGTTCGCCGGCGCCTTGCACGGCGTCGAGGGCATCCCCGAGCACCTGCGCAACGTCGAGCGCAAAGAAGACCTGCTGCTGCTCGCCGACGAAGTCTTCGCCGCCCGCGACGGCTCGCGACCTGCGCTGCCGTCGGCGACCGACTTCTTTGACCTCGACCGCCGCGGCATCCGCGTGCGCGTCTCGACCGGCGCCCACGCCGACCTCGGCATGCGCACCATGGTCGAAGACAACGAGCTGAGCTCAACCGGCGAAGACGACGACGGCGGCGAAGACGCCGAGCCTTCGGGGGTCGCGTCTGTCGAAGCGCTCGAAGACGCCGTTCGCAAGCACAACGAGCTCTATTGGGTCTACGCAAAACCCGAAGTCAGCGACGTCGAATTCGACAGGCTTTGCATGCTGCTGAAGCAACGCAAGCCCGACAGCGAGGTGCTGTTGCACCTCGGTCCGCCGCCGTCGGCTGACACCGCGGTCAAGCACGACACGCCGATGCTCAGCCTCGACAAGTGTTACGAAGAGCCCGAGCTGCTCTCGTGGTCTGAGGGCTTCAAGGGCGACATCGTCGGCATGCCCAAGGTCGACGGCCTCGCCTGCTCGCTCAAGTACGACGAAGACGGCTGGCTCTTTCAAGCCGCCACCCGCGGCGACGGCGAGGTCGGCGAAGACGTCACCGCCAACGTCCGCGCGATTTCGGACGTGCCGCGGCGCGTGGCCAGCGGTCCCCTCGAGGTGCGTGGCGAGGTCTATCTCTCGCTCGCGCGCTTTCAGGCCTTGATGAACGATGACCCGACGAAGGGCTCGAACCCGCGCAACCTCGCCGCCGGCGCGCTGCGCTTGAAGGATCCCAACAAGACCAAGGCCGTCGGCTTGTCGTTTCTCGCCTACGACTTGCGCGGCCGCGAGACGTCGACGCAGCGCGAGAAGCTGGCGTTGTTGGCCGGCCTCGGCTTCAAGCCCATCCCCCAGGCGATCGCGCCGAAGCATTTGGCCAAGGTCGCCGTCGACGAGCTGAAGAAGCGCAAAGACGAGCTGCCCTACGAGACCGACGGCATCGTCATCGTCGTCGACGACGTCGCCGAACAGCGGCGCCTGGGCGCCACCGCGCACCATCCGCGCTGGGCCATCGCCTGGAAGTTTCAAGGCGAAGAGGGCGAAAGCGTGCTGCGCGGTGTCGAGTGGAGCGTCGCGCGCACCGGCACCATCACCCCCGTCGCCGTCGTCGACCCGGTTGTGCTGTCGGGCGTCACCGTCGTGCGGGCGACGCTGCACCACTCGGGTTTCATCGCGCAGAAGGGCCTGACCATCGGCGCCCGCATCGCGATGGTGCGGCGCGGTGGCGTCATCCCCCACGTCGAGCGCGTCATCGCCCCCGTCGACGGCAGCGTCTTCGTCGGCGACGCGATCGAGTTTCCGCAACTGTGTCCCTCGTGCGGCGCCGGCGTCGTCAAAGAGGGCGACTTCTTGATGTGTTCCAAGCCCGGCGAGTGCGTCGCCGCGCGCGTCGGCCGCATCATCCATTGGGCGAAGACTGCGGACATCCAGGGCCTCGGTGACGTCGTCGTCGAGCAGCTGGTGGGCCGCGGGTTGGTGAAGACGCCGGCGGATTTGTACCGCCTCAGCGCAGACGACTTCGCCTCGCTCGACCGTTCGGGCCCGACCATCGCGCAGAAAATTCTCGCCGAGATCGAGAAGGCGAAGACCCTGCCTCTCGACGTCGTTTTGCAAGGACTCGGCATCGAAGGTCTCGGCAAGACCGCGGCCCGCACGCTGGCCGAGCGCTTCACAACGCTCGAGCGCGTGCGCATCACCAGCGTCTCCGAGCTCTCGTCGATCAAGGGGTTCGGCGAGACGACGTCGAAGGCGATCGTGCTGGGCCTCGCCGACAACGGCGCGCTGCTCGATGCCCTGCTGGCCCACGTCACCGTCGGCGCTGGCGAGGTCACCGGTGGTCCGCTGGCGGGCAAGAGCTTCGTCTTCACCGGCTCCCTCTCGTTCGACCGCAAGCAGGCCGAGACGCGGGTGCGGGGGCTCGGGGCGTCGACGCCCTCTGGCGTGACGAAGTCGCTGACGCACCTGGTCGTCGGGGCCAGTGACCGTTCGTCGCCGTCGACGAAGCAAAAGGCCGCCGAGAAGCTGATCGCCGAAGGCGCCGCCCTCGTCGTCATCGACGAAGTGGGCTTCGAGTCGCTGCTCGTCGAGGTCGGCGCGCCACCCCTGCCTGCGGCTGCGGCTCCGGTTGCTGCTGCTGCATCGACGACGCCGACGTCGGCGGAGCCGGAAAAGCCCGTGAAGAAGCAGCTCTCGTTGTTTTGAAAGCAAGAGTCTGTTGACAGTTTCTCGACGACAGCAGACACGCTGCGCCCATGACGAAG
>JANNAY010001444.1:0-7743 GCA_031384945.1 Deltaproteobacteria bacterium | reverse complement strand
CGTCGCCGCCGAAGCCCGCGTCTCGCTCGCCCTGTGTTTGTCGTCGACGGGCAAGCGCCAGCAGGCGATCTTCGAACTCAAAAAGATGCTGCCCGAAGGCACGACGCCGACCATCCACACAGCGCAGGCGCTCGACTTCTTGTCGATGTTGCTGCGCGAGTCGCAGGCCCAGCAGAAAGACATCATCAGCGTCGACGAGACCCGCAAGAAGCACCTGATGGCGCTCGCCGAAGCCAACAAAGGCGGCGAGCGCGCGCACTTCTTGTTGCGCCTCGCGGCGGCCCACGCCGACGCCGGCACCGGACCCGAATTGGCCATGGCCCGCAAGCGCTACGACGAGGTCGTCAAGCTCGGCGCCGTCGCCGGCGACACCGCCGTCGCTGCTGCCCGCGCCGCGTTGAAGACGCTGCCGCGTTGATGGCGCGCTGATGTTGCTGCGCTCGATCCACGTCGACGGTTTTCGCAATCTCGTCGACGTCAACCTCGCGCCGCACCCGCGCTTGACGGTGCTCGTCGGCGACAACGGGCAGGGCAAGACCAACCTGCTCGAGGCCATTCACCTCGCCTCGGCGCTGCGCCCGCTGCGCGCCGTCGAAAAGGCCCACGAGCTCGTCGGATTCTCGCGCGACCGCGGCACCATCAAGGCCGTCTTTGACGTCGACGGTCCCCTCGACGTCGCCGTCGAAGTGCAGCACCGCGGACGCAAGGCCACCATCGGCGGCAAAGCGGTGCGCGACGTCGCCATCCTCGCCAACCGGCTGGGCGTCGTCTCGTTCGTCCCCGACGACGCCAGCATGATCCGCGGCTCGCCCGGTGATCGCCGACGGGGGCTCGACCGCTTCGCGTATTCGCTGTTTCCGCAATTTGCGGCGACGTCGCGGCGCTTCGAAGAGGCGCTCGAACAACGAAACCGTCTGCTCAAAGACCCCATCGTCGACGACGACGCCCTCGACGCCTTCACGTCGCCGTACGTCACCGCCGCCGTCGAGCTGGCGCGGCTGCGGGCGTTGGCGCTGCAGCGATGGGCGCCGGTGTTTCGCGCCGAAGCCCACGCCCTCGGCGACGCCGCCCTCGACGCCGGCCTCGCCTACGACTGCGGCTTGTTCTCCGACGACGACGACGCGCCGCCGGATCCGACGACGACGTCGCAGGCTGACCTCGAGCACCTGCTCGAAGAGCGCTTGAGCCGCGGACGCTTCATCGAGAAGAAGAAGAAGTCGACCCTGTGTGGACCCCAGCACGACGACGTCGTCATCGAGAAGGCCGGCAAACGCGCCCGCTTTCTCGCCTCGCAGGGTGAGGCGCGCGCCCTCGTGCTGGCCTTGAAGCTGGCGGCCGTGCGCATCCTCACCGAGACCCGCGGCCAGGGCCCGCTGCTGCTGCTCGACGACGTCGCCGGCGAGCTCGACAAGACGCGGGCTGGTCGGCTGCTCGCGAGCATCGACGAGCATGGGGCGCAGGCGTTCGTGACGACCACAGACACGACGACGCTGCCGCCGCTCGGCGACAGCGCCGTCTTCAGCGTCGTCGCCGGCCGCCTCGCTGTTGCCTGAGCGCGGCGGTTGATCGCAGCGTTTCTGCGTGTCACGCGGCGCCAACTGTTGGTTTGGAGGCCCCGATGACGACGACGACGTTCACGCCCGCGATGATCCGCGACTTCATGAAGCACCACTACCGGCACTTCAACGCCGCCACCGTCGTCGACGCCGCCCAGGGCTGGGTCGACTTCGCCAACAAGGGCGGCAAGATGTTCTTGACGATGGCCGGCGCGATGTCGACGGCCGAGCTCGGCGTCTCGCTCGCCGACATGATCCGCGCCGGCAAGATCAGCGCGATCACCTGCACCGGCGCCAACCTCGAAGAAGACGTCTACAATCTCGTCGCCCACAACCACTACGCGCGCGTACCGAACTACCGCTATTTGTCGGCGCAAGATGAGGTCGATCTATACAACAAGGGCTTCAACCGTGTTACCGATACCTGCATTCCTGAAGAAGAGGCGCTGCGGGTCATCGAGGGTCACATGCACAAGCTGTGGACGACGGCTGAAAGCGAAGGTAAGCGCTACTTTCCCCACGAATACTTCTACCAGCTGCTGCTCTCGGGCGTCTTGAAGCCGAACTACCAGATCGACCCCCAGCACTCGTGGCTGCTCGCGGCCGCCGAGAAGAACATCCCGATCTTTGTGCCGGGCTGGGAAGACAGCACCAATGGCAACATGTTCGTTGGCGCCGTCATGCAGGGGGTGCTCAAGGGCTACACGGCGATGCGCAGCGGCCTCGAATACATGCAGGTGCTGGCCGACTGGTACACCGAGGTGCAGAAGACCGCTGACATCGGCTTCTTCCAAATCGGCGGCGGCATCGCCGGCGACTTTCCGATCTGCGTCGTTCCCATGCTCGTGCAAGATCTCGAGCGCGACGTCAAAAAGTGGCAGTATTTCTGCCAAATCAGCGACTCTACAACCTCTTATGGGTCTTACTCTGGCGCCGTCCCGAACGAGAAGATTACCTGGGGCAAGCTCGAAATGAATGGGCCAAAATATCTCATCGAGTCCGACGCCACCATCGTCGCGCCGCTGATCTTCATGTACGTCCTCGCCGGCTGAGCCGGCGCCTGATGTGACGCGAGCGCTGCCTCCGCCTGGCACTTCTGGCGGGGGCTGCTTCGTTTTGGCGCCCAGACGCTGTGCAAAGCACGCGGACGGCGGTTGCGCGCGGGCGCCCCCGCAGGCGACACTCGACGCCCGTTCCGTTCCGTTCATCGAGGTCATCGATGCTTTTGCTGCCTTTCTCGAAGCGCCTTCTTCCCGTCGCCACCCTGCTCGCGGTCGCCGCGTGCGAGCCCCTCACCTGCCAGGGGCGCGTCGACGGCGAGAACGCGGTCGTCGATGACGTGCCTGAGCTGCCGCCCAAGTGCGCGGGCAACAACGTCCAATTCGTCGGCGACGTCGACATCACCAACCAGGCGCAGCTCGACACGTTGCTCAATTGCAACACGGTGCAGGGCAGCATTCTCATCCACGACAGCACCGACATCGCCGACGTCGGCGCCCTCGCCTCCCTGACGTCGATCAACAACGGTTATTTTCTCGCGTTCAACAACGCTGGGCTCACCACCATCCAGTTGCCGGTGCTCGAGAGCCTCGACACCGGGTTCGCCGCCATCAACAACCCGCTGCTCACCAGCGTCAATCTCCCGAACGTCGAGACGTTCAAGGGCGACCTGACGATGCGCAACAACCCGCTGCAGACAGAAATCGCGATCCCGAAGGTCGAGGTCCTCGACAACTCCGACATCATCATCGAGGGCGAGGTCAAGGTCGTCAGCTTCGGCAACATCATCCTCGGCGACCTGCCGGCCTTCGCCGCCTTCAACGACGGCTTTGCCGCCCTGACCACCATCAAGGGCAGCCTCGAGGTCTTCAACACCGGGCTCAGCAACTTCAACGGCATGCAACAGCTCACCACGATCGAGAACACCGGCGGTGGCGTCCAGCCGCGCAGCTTCATCCGCGTCGACAAGCTCAACCCCGGCCTCGCCATCGGCATCGACTTCGACGACGAATTCAACGTCGTCCCCGCCGGCAACGCCAACCTCGTCGACTTCAGCGGCCTCGGTGCCCTCGACACTGTCGTCGGCGACATCTTCGTCGGCTTCAATCCGAGCCTCACAAGCTTCACGGGCCTCGACGACATCAAGGCTGTCAACGGCAACTTCACCGTCGTCGAGAACGATGAGCTGAAGAACTTCATCGGCTTCAACGGTGACGACAACGACGACAACAACGACGACGGCCTCAGCGCCATCAACGGCAACCTGTTCGTCGGCCTCTACCTCGACCGCTTCGGCAAGGGCATCGCCGGCGGCAACGACTCTCTCGTCGACCTCGACGGCTTGCAGTCTCTCATCACGGTGACGGGTGACCTCGTCCTCGCGTTCAACGGTGAGATGCAGACCCTCAACGGCTTGAAGAACTTCACGACGTTGAACGGTGATCTGACCTTCCTTGGTCAGAACATGAGCAGGCTCAAAGGCGCCCTGAAGCTCGTCACCATTGGTGGCGACCTGAACTTCGGTCAGCTCCTCCGCGTCGATGGCCTGCCCTTCGACCCGAACGAGATCGACGACACGCTCAAGCTCACCGACGTCTTTGACAAGGCGACGGCGGTGTCGACCGAGGTGAAGATCGACTTCGAGGCTGGCCAGCAGGGCTTCGACGTGCTGACCACGGTCAACGGCAACGTCATCGTCGCCTTCTCCGACCTCACCGACCTGCAGTTCACCGACCCCGACGGCGACGGCGGCGCCATCGTCGGTGACGACCTCGCTACCATTGGTAAGAGCTTGATCCTCTACGGCAATTCGGCGCCCGACAGCCTCGAAGGCATCCAGACCGTCAGCAGCCTCGGCGGCCTTGTCGTGAACTTCGCCATCGACGCGTTTGGCGACCTGGTGCCTTTTGAAAACAACGGCTTCAACGACTTCGCTGCCCTCGGCAACCGCGACCTCGGCCTCGGCGGCCTCAAGATCGGCTTCGACGACGACCTCGACGACGCCGCATTCGCGACGCTGCCGAACTTTGGCGACATCGACGGTGACGTCGTCCTCGCCAACGTCGACCAGAACCAGAACAACCGCGGTCCCAGCTCGCTCGCCGAGCTGAACGTCACCAACATCGGCGGTGATCTCGTCGTGTGCGCCATCAAGAACGGCGACGATGCTCCCATCGCGTCGAACCTCGACAACCTGACCGAGCTCGGCATCGACACTGCCAACTTCAACGTCGTCGGCGACGTCCTAGTCGCCTTCTGCGACGCCCTCACCGACACGTCGATGACGCTGACCAGCGTCGGTGGCACCTTTGAACTCACCGACCTCTCAGCCCTTGAGACGATCGACGGGCTCGACCAGCTCGGCAGCGTCGGCGAGCTGCTGCTGCACGATCTCTCTGATGTCACCGACATCAACATCCCGAACCTCACCAACGTGACTGGCAACCTCGAGATCGTGAACGACCCGCAACTCAATTCGTTCGACTTCAATCTCGCCGACGTCGGCGGCACGGTGCGCATCGTCGACCTCGAAGAGCTCGACGACCTGAGTGGCTTGGACACACTCGACACCGTCGGCGGCGACCTCGAGGTCTTCGATTGCAACAATGTGACGGACACCAGCGGCCTGAACGACCTGAACCTCGTCGGCGGCAACCTCCGCCTGCGTCGCCTCAACAGCGTGAGCAACGTCGCCACCGCCACCGGCGTCCAAGAGTTCAGCTTCAACCAGCTCACCGAGGTGGGCGGTCTCGAGATCACTGAGATGGGCGAGCTCGAAGACCTCGCTGGACTGCAGACGCTGGTGCGCATCGGCATCGACATCAACGACGTCGCTCACGGTGGTGGCGTGCTCAGCATCGGAGGCAACGCGAAGCTGCAGACGCTGTTTGGCCTGCAGGGTCTGACGATCGTCGCTCGAAAAATCTCGATCGTGAACAACGTCAAGCTCGACCGTTTCGCCTTCGACGACGACGACCAAGACCGCGAGCTCGACATCGACGAAGACAACGATGGCGGCGCCGATGAAGAAGACGACGACAGCGAATCAGGGTTGCTCGACACCCTCGACATCGTCGGACAGCCCATTCGCGACAGCGGCATCCTGATCGGCGGGCAGACGGGTGTCATTGAAGTGCGCAACAACCCCCTGCTTCGTGAGCTGTCTGGCGACGATCCCGAGCGCGACAACAGCGACGAGCCCGGCCTGATCGAGACCTTCGTCGGCGACCTCGCTGGCTACGAAGGCCTGATCGTCCTCTGCGGCAACGAAGACAGCGTCGATGCGGTTGATGAAGCCAACCGGCTGACGTCGACGGCGCAGTGCGCCGAAGCCCAAGACGGCATCATCGGCGTCCAGGCCGGCGCCGGCGACGACGTCGATCCGGGCGAAGGCGAAGGCGAGTAGCTTTCACCCAGCACTGAATGAAGCGCGCAGCGGGCCCGTCATGGGGCCGCTTCGCTTTTCACCGGTGAGCGACGCACGCGCTGGCCGCCCGACTCTGTCGACGTGGCTCCGGCGGCGACGTCTCGTGTTGAACCGTTGGAGGTCGTGGCACTCGCTGTAGCTCACTGAGTAGAGCAATCGACTGATGGTCGATGGGTAGGGAGTGCAATTCTCCCCTGCGAAACCAAGGTTTTGGAGGTTCGAATCCTTCTCCCCCCACCAGCTCCACCGCTGGGTGGAACACCGGGGGGATGGCGGAATTGGTAAACGCACTCGTTTGAAGAACGAACAACCGATTGGGAGGATGCGGTCGTCGGCCGCCCTGTCGCGCGCTTGTCACGTTCGCTCTGGTCCCCGGCGTCCACGCCGGCGCCATCGTCGAGGACACCGCGGCCGCGAGGCTGGCGCGCCGCGACGCCCGCGCTGGAGGTCGACGTCGGGTCCCCGGTCGGGCGCGGCGGGATTGGAGACCACGTAACGTGGAATCCCCGCAGCTGGGCCGTTGGCGGCCGTGTTCTTTTTTGCTCAACGCTTGCGGAATCGACAGATGAAGAATCCGTCGCAGCCGTGCACATGAGGCAGCAGTAATTCTACGCCGTCGACGTCGACGCCTTCGGCGCCAGCGACGACGCCTTCGTTTTCGACGTCGACGACGCTGCAGGTGGCGTAGACGACGACGCCGCCGGCTTTGGCTTTGGCGATGCCCTGCTTCAACAGCTGCTTCTGTAACGGCACGAGCGCCTCGAGGTCTGCGGGGCGCAGCGTGTAGCGCAGGTCGGGCGAGCGGCGCAGCACGCCCAGCGATGAGCACGGGGCGTCGACGAGCACGACGTCGGCGCTGTCGTCGTCGGGCAGTCCTTCGCGGATCGAGCGCAGGCCCAGACGGCGGGCGCGGCCGCGCAGGTCGGCCAAGGCGCCGACGTCGACGTCGTTGACGAAGATGACGCCAGCGTCGTCGCGGGCGGCGGCGAGGGCGAGGGATTTGCCGCCGCGGCCGGCGCAGAGGTCGACGACGGTTGCCGACGGGCGAGACGCCCAGCCGACATCGCAGGCGGTGGCGACGCGTTGTGAGCCGGCGTCTTGCACTTCGAAGCGGCCGTCTTTCCAGGCGCGGGTGCCGGTGAGGTTGGCTCTGCCGACGACGTCGACGGCGTCTGCGGCGACCGCGTTGTCGACGACGACGACGCCTTCTTCGTTGAGCACCAGAGCCAGCGTGTCGCGCCGGTTTTTCAGGCGGTTGGCCCGCAGCGTGACAGGTCCCGGTTGGTTGCTCTTGACGAGGAACGCGTCGGCGCCGTCTGTGCCGAGCGAGCGCACGAGCACGTCGACGAGCCAGCGCGGACAGCTGCGCTCGACCACCATGCGCTCGAGCGGATCGTCGGGCCACGCGACGGCGCCCTCAATGGCATCGATCCACGCGCTGACGTCGTCACCGAAGACGAAGCGACGTCGCAGGCGCAGCACCGCGTTGTCGTAGAGCGTGTTCTTCAGCCAGAGGCGGTCGGCGTTGTCGGCGACGCCTCTGAGGGCGCGGCCGACGACGTCGACGCTGCGGGCGCCGTCGTCGACGATGGCGCGCAGTCCGTCGACGGCCCGTTGCTTCAGCGGACCGAGGGGCGCGACCACCGCAGCGTTCCTGACGAGGCGCCTTCGCCGCTGGCGCCGCTGCCGAGGCGGTAGGCGGCGACGTCGGCGGCGTCTTTGACGAAGAGCTCGGGCTGTCCATCGACGTCGGCGATGAGG